>DNWZ01000627.1 GCA_003506095.1 Planctomycetaceae bacterium
CGCTGCGCTCGTTACGGCCTACAAGGTAAATGAGTCGAGACATTAGAATACCCAACCCGATCTTACCAGGTATTCCCTTGTGCCGATTCTTTTGTCATTCCAAGTTTCACTGCCGATCAATCATTCACGTTTTCAAATCCCGCCAATCCAAACTCTTCAATCGCGCTGTCGACACGCATTGCCCAGGTTCGACGCTCGGCCCCCGTATTGAACGACACCGCTTGGGTTCGATCATTAACGATCAAAGGTTTGGGGTATTTGACATCCATAAACGCAGCAGACTTTGGTCGGTTTTTTGGGTCAAGCGGCTTGCTAGTCTCGACCGCGGACGATGGTGTCAAAGTTTCGGCGCGGAACACGTCGGCAAAGGCGAGCAGAATCACTTCATCACTCCCTTCACCAAGTACATCGCGGCCTTGTCTTGATAGGTGGTTTAATATCAAGAGCGCATCGAGAGGCGTTAAGATGCCATCGCGGTTAACATCGACGTAATTTGTCCCGTCGATCGGCAATAGAGATTCAACTGTAATCGCAATCCCAGTACCTTGGCGACGATATTCGTATCCGAGCGTAGTTAAGATGATCAAAGCATCCAGCGGTGAGCTTTCACCATTGTTATTGACATCAGTTGGTTGCAAAAAATTACTTAGCGGGTTGGCGGTAATCACCTCGATTTGCGTCCCGTCCGTCTGGTGAACGGCAGTCATTCGCGTCGCGTCCTCGAGATCCCGAGGAATCAATCGCCACTGGTTGGCATCCTTGACCGTCAATTGCTGGGTGAAACCGAAGACGAACACAACCAAACCTTGCTCAGGTGCTAGCGCCGATATGGTTGCAGATGCGACTTTCACTTCGTGATTATGTTCCGCCGAAAACTCAACTCGGGCAATGTTTTGAATGTTAAACAATTGACTTGTCAAGTCGAAAGAGCCGTTTCCAGTCAGCTTCAAAACATTCGCGCCACCTTGGCCATGGATACGGATGCCATCGGTCATTAGCGAGTAATTTCCGCTGACATCGAACCCGATCCGATCATCGCGGTCGGTCCCATCGATTTGTAGTCCGGCGACGTTTGCCAGTGGGCCACGGAACAGTTCCGTTTCACCACTGCGTAGGACCTGATCAGTACCGTCTTGATAAACCGACAAATCCCCATCAGCCACCTCGGTCGCAATCACCGCTGAACTCGATCCGTCTTGAATCAGGACTCGGTAATCTTCGACCTCTCCGTCAGGCGAAAGGCCTATAGGCAATAAACCACCTTCGCTGCTGAGTCGGAACCGAGCAAAAGTGTGGCCAGCAGAGGCGTTTGCGGGAACCTGAAACGAAAGTAGATTCTCACCTTGATTCAGGTTAAATGATTGGAAGACCTGTTCACCATTATCAAGCCAATCGCCATCTCGATTAAAGTCGATCCAGGCATCCAATTTTCCGGCCGCCGAAGCGATCACACGGACACTGGCGCGCGTCGGTACATTTGCTGAGATGATTGATGTCAAAAACTGGACGCCATCATCGCTAGAATTACCACTGGCATTTGCGCTCGGCGTCCCATCCAGCGATTCATCAACCGTCGCACCCAAGAACAAGGCGCTTCTCGCATGGCGGGCCCCGTCCTGTGCAAGCGTGACAGGATAGTCGACCGCGAATCCCGATTGAATTGCAGTCGGCGAATCACCGAAGCTGAATAGATTAGACACGGTTTGCTCTGGCACCGTCGTCATTGCTTCAGCGACTTCGAGTTTGCTTTCTCGATTTCCCAAAGTATCTATTGCGATACTATAAAAACCATACACCGAGCCAGGCTGGCCATTGTAGAGTGCTGAAGTAGAAGACGTCCCCTCAAGCCATTTAGTAAACTCTCCTCCATTTATCGAAACAAAAATATCGTAACTGGCGATTTGGACCGCACCCGTCTCGAACCCGCTCCAGACGACCGGAAAGTTCGCTCCAACCGTTTCTGGCAACGAATGCACGATACTGGTCGGACCTGAATCTTGGGCAGCAAACCTAAGCAGTGAAACCGAATTCGTTTGAGGTACAATTCGCGCAGGCGTTGGAACACTCGGTTCACTTGGTTCGCTCGGAGAACTTGGCAATTCTTCTATGATTCCTAGTCGGCGACCTGAGGCATCGCGGAGAGTATTCCGGGCGGTAAGGGTGTAGTTTCCTTCCAATGGATCAAAGTCGAACAAAATACGAGCTTCCCATCGTTCAGTCTCCGCATTGAATCCGAAGGTGATGTCTCGGAATTGCTCAGCGGTCGCGAATGGATCAACGGTTTGACGAAGCGGATCTTTGTGCGATATGTATCGACCGTCAGGAAGGCGCAAAATCCAATTGACTGGCTCGAGTACACTGCCGGCGCCATTGGTCGCCATTTTATGAGAAAACGAAACTACAATTGATTTGTTATCAGGATCTGGAATAACATCAAGCACCGTCGGAGGCTTTACGGTGAAACGTTGTGAGATCAGACGCTGGTCGGTTCCACTTCCCTCAGTCCACAACACGACAAAATCACCGCGCGGAGTTCCGCCGAGTCTCACGCTCGCTGCCGAAGAAATTGGCGGTTGGAGTTCCTTCCTTAACAAGTTGCCCCACTTATCGAACTGTCTCAATCGAAGTCCATCTCCACTGATCCAGGAGAACGTAAGGTTGCCATCGTGATCAATTATCACGTCGTGCAATGCTTCAGAACCGATCAACGATTCGCCAAGACTCACCCGATCTCCAACAAGCTGTCCCATGCGATTATACCGCATCGCATAAACTTCCGACACATTGTTCGTCGTCTCTCGCCAAAGAATTGCAAACTCACCGTCGCGATTCATGGCGATTCGCGAGTCTGCGCCGTTCGCACTGACATTATACATCCGCAACGATTTACCATTTGCATTAAACGACTGGGCTCTTACGCGACCACCAATGTCGTTCCAAGTCACCACGAAGTTTCCAACGCCGCCCATCGCGACTTGGGGTGTTCCGATGACAATCGGTTGTGGTCCAACGAACGCTTGTTCAAAGATCTGATCCGATCCGATCCGTTCATTGCTGCTGTCGAAAAGTTGAACATAAATCTGCGTCTGGTCACGCCACGCAACGACGAACCCACCATCAGCACCCATGGCGACGCTCGACTCGATCGCTTGCTGAGCAGATCTCATATCCACAGTAAACTCTGAATCTGATAACGGGGTCGAGTCGGCTGAAAAGCGTCGCCATGCAAGAATGTGTTGATTGGGCGCATTGGGAGCGAGCGTTTTGTTCCAAGCAATCATGTAGTTAGTGTCTGTCCGGAAACCG
>DNWZ01000471.1 GCA_003506095.1 Planctomycetaceae bacterium
AAACGAATCTGACGGGTTATTTGGTCGTCGACCTCAGCCGTTCGATGGGTTTCACTCAGTCGCAACAAATGACCAAGTTCGAATACTCGGTCTGCTTGGCTGCGTCGCTGTGTTATCTGATGACGATGCAACAAGACCCGGTCGGCTTGATCACGTTTGCCGACAAAGTGCATGCGAGTCTGCCGGCGCGAAGTCGCCGTGGGCACTTTGCCGATGTGCTGGCACACTTAACCAATTTGACCCCTGAGGGTGAAACGGACTTGCCGGGATGTTTGGCGCGGATCGCGGCGATGTTGCGACACACCAGCTTGATCATGCTATTTTCCGATTTGTTGGGTGAACCGGCGGAGACGTTATCCGCACTCGCACGTCTGCGGCATGGTGGTCACGACGTGATCGTGTTCCACGTGCTGGATCAAGCCGAAGTTGAGTTTCCGTTTACCGGGCCGGTGGAGTTCGAAGACCCCGAGACCGGTGAGCTGTTTCAGATCGACGCGGGCGGCTTTCGCGATGAATACCTTTCGGCCCTCGACGCGTTTCGCGAAACCTATCGCGAAGGGTGCGGCAAATTGCAAATCGACTACGTGCCGCTAAGTACCGAGATGCCGTTTGACAAAGCGTTGACCGAATACTTGATCAATCGCCAATCGAGGTTCTGAGATTGCCACAAGAACGGAGCCTAATCGTTCCGAATAGGGCCCTTAGCGGCGGCGCTGGATACTTGACTTGGCGTGCCGTTTCGGTGATGATCATTCTGCTGAGACTGGTTCTCAATAACGACATTTCTCGATTCGCGTTAGGTTTCTCCTCATTCGGATATCGACACCATGACAACAACGCTCGATCAACTGCGGCCAGGGCAAAGTGGCGAAATCGCGAGGGTCGAAGGGTGTGACGGCATTTCGTGTCGATTGCGAGAAATGGGATTCGTGCCTGGCGAAGTCGTGCGGTTTCTGACAGCCGCGCCGCTGGGTGATCCCTTGAATTGCATCATCCAGGGCAGTCGCGTGGCGCTACGTGGCCGCGAGGCACGTCGGATTTCGTTGGTCAGTCCGGTTCCGGTTGACGCACCCGCTCTGGCTGCGAGCGGAAAATTGCAGGGGTTGTCCGAAAAGCACCCTACTGTTGATCCGATCGCCGTTTAAACTGCCCAAACCTCCTGCCCCTTTCACATAACACATAATTTGTTGCGGTTTATTCACGCAACGACGACGTTCGGCCCATGAATCCCCAATCACGCCGCGTCGTTCTCGTCGGCAATCCCAATACGGGCAAAAGCACGCTGTTTGGCGTTTTGTCTGGTCTGAATGTAAGAACGGCGAACTATCCAGGCGTCACGATTGAGAAAAAGGTCGGTCGACTGGCCGATCCCGAACTGGCGATCGAGTTGGTCGATTTGCCGGGCACCTATTCGCTCAGCCCCCGATCGCCCGACGAGTTGGTCGCGGTCGAAGTTTTAACGGGCGAATTGCCGGGGGAACCCGATGCGGATTTGATCCTGTGTGTCGTCAATGCGACGCTGCTGCGACGCAACCTGTTTTTGGTCAGCCAATTGATGGAGCTTGGCAAACCGGTGGTGATCGCGCTGAACATGATCGACGCGGCAAACTCCCGTGGACTGAAAATCGACGTCCAGCGATTGTCAGAAAACTTAGGCGTTCCGGTGTTTGCCGTTTCGGCTTCGAAACGCCAAGGGATCGACGAATTGCGTGCGGGCGTGGTCGCTGCTCTGCACGAACCACCGCAGGTCGCCATTGGCAAGCCGCTGCCGGCAAAGTTTTACGAGTTTAGCGACGAGTTTTCTGGGCGTTTAGCGTCGCTGGCCGCAGGGGGATCAGGCGGTGTGGCGACCAAAATGCCCAGCCGCTATGTGATTGAACGAGCGCTGTTGGATCGTGGCGGTGAAGCCCAGCGGCAAATTGATCGGCAGTTGCGGATCAGCGCAGGCGATTTGCTGGAGTCGACGCGGCAGCAGATCGAAACGGAGATCGGGCCGCTGAGCGAATTGGAGTGCGACGCCCGATACGCTTGGGCCAAACAAAAGACTGATGGTGTGTTGGGAGCGGTCAGCGATTCTGGGCACCGCGCGACCGAGTGGCTTGACGGAATTCTGATTCACCGCGTTTGGGGGATGGCGATTTTCCTCGGCTTGATGTTCCTGATTTTCCAGTTCATCTACGCCTGGAGCGGAATCCCGATGGATGCGATCACGGGGACACAGGATTATCTGACTTCGTTGGTCGAAGGGGCGATGCAGCCCGGAACGCTACGCAGCCTCGTGACCGACGGCATGATCGCGGGTGTCGGCAGCGTGCTGATTTTTTTGCCGCAAATCGCGATGCTGTTTCTGTTTTTGGCGATTCTGGAAGACTGTGGCTACATGGCTCGGGCTGCGTTTTTGGTCGACCGCATCATGAGCCTGTTTGGGCTCAGCGGTAAATCATTCCTGCCGTTGATGAGCTCGTTTGCGTGTGCGGTACCGGGTGTGATGGCGACCCGAGTGATCGAGAATCGGCGAGATCGATTTGCCACGATTTTGGTCGCACCGTTCATGAGTTGTTCGGCCCGCTTGCCGGTTTATTTGCTGTTGATCGCGGCATTCGTCCCCAGCGTTTCCTATCTCGGCGGGTTTGTATCGCTCAGCGGGCTGGTCCTGATGGCGATGTACTTTGTTGGTGTCTTGGTGGCGATTCCGACGGCATGGTTGCTGAAGAAGACGCTTTTGCGTGGCGAAGCCGCACCGTTTGTGTTGGAGTTGCCGGAATACAAAGTGCCCGCGATCGGAATCGTTTTCGCTCGCGTTTGGGAAGCCTGCAAAGCGTTCGTGATTCGCGCTGGCACGATGATTTTTGCCGCTTCAATCTTGATTTGGGCGTCAGCGTACTGGCCGGGTGATCACACCCGCAGGCTTGAACTGCAGCGGTTGATCGAATCGGAATCGGCCGAGGCATCGGAAGACCAGGTCGCGATGTGGGAAACGGAATTGCGGTTCGAAAGTGGTAAACTGCTGGAATCGTCTGTTTTGGGTCGAATCGGTCACGCGATCGAACCCGCGGTTCGGCCCTTGGGTTGGGATTGGAAGATTGGTGTCGGGGCGGTAGCGAGTTTTCCGGCACGCGAAGTGATCATTGCGACGCTCGGGACGATTTATTCGCTCGGCGGCGATGTAGATGAAGAGAGCGAGGGGTTGATGTCGGCATTGCAGGATGCCAAGTGGCCGGATGGACGACCGGTGTATAACCTTGCAGTCGCCCTATCGATCATGGTTTTTTTCGCGTTGTGTGCCCAGTGTGTCAGCACGCTGTTGGTAATTCGTCGCGAAACGAACAGTTGGCGATGGCCGATTTTCAGTTTCGTATACATGACNNATTCGTTTGATCAGTTAGGCGGGCGTCCAGGAACAGTATTCATGACACAAACAATCATTGCCGTGGCGATCGTCGCCCTGGCCTTGGCCTGGCTAGCGAGGCGGATCTACCTAACTTTAGCGGCTGCCGTTAGCGGCAATATCAATAACCTTGGCAATTGCGGCAGTTGCAGCCGAAACCGAGCGAACCACCAACCAGCGGTCGTTGAACTGGCGATCTCCAAGTCGCGACCGCCCAAAAATCAGTCGCGGTGAATGGTGGGTGGTTGTCTGCGG
>DNWZ01000348.1 GCA_003506095.1 Planctomycetaceae bacterium
TGCAAATGTCCTCGACGCCTCTCGCAATTGTGCTGGCCGCAGGCAAGGGAACTCGCATGAAAAGCGACTTGCCCAAGGTCTTGCTGCCGGTCTGTGGACGGCCGATGATCCACTTCGTTCTCGATGCCCTTCAGGCTGCCGGCTTTAACGAAAAAGTCGTTGTGATTGGCCACCGGGGCGATCTGGTCCGAGAAGAACTAAGCCAGCGGCCCGATCCGATCACATTTGTCGAACAGACGCAGCAGTTGGGCACCGGGCATGCGGTGATGCAATGCTTGCCCCACTTGGCCGGTCACGATGGGGCCGGTCACGATGGGCCTGTGATTGTTGTCGCTGGCGATTCTCCACTGCTTCAGGCGGCAAGTCTTGATAAGTTGCTGGCCTATTTCCAAGCCCAGCAGCCAGCGTTGTTGCTCGGAACATTAATCAAAGACGACCCGACAGGTTTGGGCAGAATCGTTCGCGACGCTGCCGGAAACTTCACCGGAATCATCGAACACAAGGATGCGTCGGACGACCAGCGAATGATTCGCGAGGTTAACATGAGCACCTACTTGTTTAATGGTTCCGATTTGGTTGAATCGCTTGGCAAGTTGGAAAACAACAATTCGCAAGGCGAGTTTTACTTGACCGATTGTGCGGCGATTCTTTATCGCAGCGGACGACCGGTGACAGCGTTGCCAGTACTGCAAGCGTGCGAGGCGCTCAGCATCAATAACCCCGATGAACTTCAACTTGTCGATGCAACGATGCGAACGATGGGATATCCGGCGGTGACGGCGTGATGCGAGAATTGAAAATCTTCAGTGGTCGGGCGAACCCTGACTTGAGCACTGAAATCTGCCAACATTTGCATTTAAAGCCCTCGGCAATCTCGTTGGGCAAGTTTCCTGACGGTGAAAACTTCTGCAAGTTAGAAGATGACGTCCGTGGTCGCGATGTCTTCTTGTTGCAGCCGACTTGTCCGCCCTGCAACGACAATCTGATGGAACTGCTCATCATGATTGACAGTTGCAAACGCGCAAGCGCCAATCGAATCACGGCGGTGATTCCTTACTTCGGATACGCTCGACAAGACCGCAAAGATGAAGGGCGAGTGCCGATCACGGCGAAATTAGTCGCCAACATCATCACGCGCGCCGGTGCCGATCGCGTGTTGGCGATGGACTTGCACGCTGCCCAGATTCAAGGCTTCTTCGACGTGCCGGTCGATCACATCTATGCCGCCCCGGTCTTGAACGAATCGTTCTTGCGACGCGGTTTGTCGTCGGATCGCGTCGTCGTGGTCAGCCCCGACGAAGGCAGCATCAAACGTGCCGTTGGCCACGCCAAACGCCTCAACGCCGCGATCGCGATCGTCGATAAACGACGAACCAGCGCGACCGAAGTGCGACAAAGTACAATCATCGGCGGACCGATCGAAGGAAAAGTTGCAGTCATGTTTGATGACATGATCAGCACCGCAGGATCGATCTGCGGTGCGGCCCGGTTGGTCAAAAAGGCCGGGGCTGAAGAAATTCATATCGCTTGTACACATGGCGTGCTGTGTGGACCCGCAATCGAGCGACTTCGCGACGCTCCGATCGATTCGATCGCGATCACCAACAGCATTCCACTGCCACCGGAAAAGATGCTTCCCAACATGCACGTGCTCAGCGTTGCGCCGTTGTTGGCCGAAGCGATCAAGAGAATTCACCACGACCAATCGATCAGTGCGATGTTCCGCGAAGGAAGTTCAGGTTGACAAACTTGTTTGCGTTTGACTAGCGACAGGAACCATGATGGAAAGCGTTTTTGTGACCGGAGGAACCGGTTTCATAGGCAAGCATTTGATCCAGCAATTGGTAGCTGCTGGTGCCGTCTGTCACTGTTTGGTTCGTGAAACGTCGGACACGCGATCGCTGCCCAAGTCAGGCGTCACGCTCGTTTACGGATCGATCGATCGCCCCGAGACGTATGCCGACTCGATTGCAAAGTGCGAAACGGTCATTCACTTGGCGGGGCTTACCCACTCGCTGAAGATTGACGAGTTGTTTCGAGTGAATGCCGAGGCTTGTGGTCAACTGGCCGATGTGTGCATCGATGCGTCCGTCCGAAAATTGATATACGTGTCGTCACTAGCCGCTGCAGGACCTCCGCCTAAGCCGAAGTTGGTTCGAGACGAATGTGACCCTGACCAACCAGTGTCGGATTACGGACGCAGTAAGCTGGCGGGCGAAATAGAGTTTCGCAAGCGAGCCGAAAGACTGGCAACAACGGTGATTCGGCCCGCTGTGGTTTACGGACCGGGGGACCAAAAAATTGCCCAGCTCATTTCATCGATCGTCCATTGGCACCTGCACCTCGTCGTGGGATTTCGCACGCCCAAACTATCCCTGATACACGTCGATGACCTTGTTTCCTTAATCCTTTCAGCGGCTCGTGGTGGCGAACGATTAGAATCAGCAACGAGCGACCCATCGCTTTGCTCGCGAGGTATCTATTTTGCTTGCGACGATTCGGAGTTCGTGACCTATGGTGAATTCGGGCGACGGATTGCCAAGGCCGCCAATACGCGTGCTCTGGTTTGGCCAATCTGGAAAATCACCGGACACACGATTGCTTGGTTCGCTGAGAAGATTGCCGGCGCCCGAGAAAAAACGTCGTTCTTGAATCGCGACAAGATTCGCGAAGCGACCGTCTGGAGCTGGGCATGTTCGAGCCAAAAGGCGCGAGAACAACTGGGCTTCGCTCCCCACGCCCCGCTCGACAGTCGTTTGCCAGCGGTAGTAGCATCGTACTCAAAGAGAGTTCAGTGATACAAACCGGAGCTTGCCTCAGTGGGCTAATGACGCACAGCTGGTGCCACCCATCTCACAGTTGGTGCCACCCATAAATGACACTGTTTTGCGTGGCTCGCGCAGAGCCTGCCTAGCGGCATTGAGCAATTCTTTATAAGAATTACACTTAGAGCCACGCATTGAATAAACGCGTGCTTCAGCAGCATGCCCTGCGAGCGACACGGGTGCCGCAGACATCGCTAAGCTTTCCAGTGACGATCTTCAGCCGGTGTAGAATCTGCCCTCCTAAAGCCCGGCTTCTCCATTCAAATTACCGGAATAAGACGATGGCTCACCCGCTAAGCANNCAATTGCCAAGCGTCGACTCGATCATGGCCTGCTGAAACGGTGAGACCGGCAAGCAATCTTGATGCCACTCACCAGCGACACACGACGGATCCATAATGCAGACTTGGCCTAACTGATGGCTGCTCGCGATTCGCCTGACTGCTTATGCCGCCAGATACAAACTGCGAGCGGCGCGTTGGCCTCGGTGCCATTGCTTGCCCGACTTCTTTGCGTCCGCATCCATCGCTGCCGGCGATCCAATGCAAGTCGAACGGCCAAAATACTTCTTGAAGTGCCAAACCATGTCACGCCACATCGTCGAATCGATGCC
>DNWZ01000547.1 GCA_003506095.1 Planctomycetaceae bacterium
TCTTGTTAACTGACGGATATTCGACGCCGTTCCTAGCCAAAACAGCGATCAGCATGTTGCGGTATCGAACCGGCGACGTCATTGCGTTGATCGACCAAACGACAGACGCCAAAACGACTGGCGAACTGTTCGGCGTCGGCGGTGACATTCCGGTGGTCCGTTCGTTGGCGGAAGTTTCGGACGCCGATGCTGTCTATGTCGGGATCGCACCGCCAGGAGGACGGCTACCCAAAGCTTGGCGACCGGTGATCATCGAGGCTTTGAATCAAGGGATCGATGTCGTATCGGGCTTGCATGATTTTTTGACCGACGATGATGAGTACGTCGCTCTGGCGGCTAAGTCGCAGTGTCGCTTGGTCGACGTGCGCCGAAATCATTTCAAATTGACTGGAACCGGTCGCACATTTCGCCCCGGTTGTATTCGCATCCATACAGTTGGCCACGATTGCAGCATCGGCAAAATGGTCGCGTCAGTCGAAGTTTGCAACGGCCTGGTTGCCGCTGGGCATGATGCCAAGTTTTTGGCGACCGGCCAGACCGGCATCATGATTTCTGGTGAAGGTGTACCGATCGATTGCGTGGTATCCGATTTCGTCAACGGAGCGGCCGAGCAATTGGTATATGAAAACGAATCTCATGATTTCGTTTTGATCGAAGGCCAAGGGAGTATCACGCATCCGGCTTACTCAGCCGTGACGCTCGGATTGTTGCACGGTTCAGCACCCGATGGGTTGATCTATGTCTATGAAGCTGGCCGCACGATGGTCAAAGGATTCGATGACATCGCGATACCGGACATGAAACGTCAACTCGAGTTTTTTTTAGCCGCAGCCAACTTTCGTCATCCGTGTCGACTGATCGGCGTTGCGATCAACAGTCGCACATTGTCCGCCGAAGAATCAGCCGCTGAAGTGAAACGAGCAGAAGCGATGTTTGGCGTGCCAGCGTGTGATGTTTACCGCGACGGATCATCAAAACTGGTCGAAGCAGCGATCCAACTGCGGCGGTCAATCGTCGGCGACGAATAAGCTCGCTGCTCTGTTATACGCAGAGCAGATAGAAGCAGCGCAGAACTCAACTGGCCTTCAAAGGACCGCCCTGTTGTCGGGCAGGTTCGTAGAGAGCCGGGTGAGGATCGCTGGACAGGCGGCTTCGACCATATCGAGGACCGTTTCAAATCCTTGCGGACCACCGTAATAAGGATCAGGAACTTCACGCGGCCAGTCCGAGCCGAGAAACTCGCTCATCAATAAAACATGCGAGTAGTCCGCTGCGGCGAGTCGTTTTAAATCGCGAAGGTTTTCGTGATCCATCGCGATGACCAAGTCGAACGCACCGGGCTGTAAATCTTTCGCTGCGACCTGACGAGCGCGAGTGTTGAATTGCAACCCTCTCGCTTCACCAGCGGCCCGCATGCGGCTGTCCGGTCGCTCACCAGCATGAATGCCGATCGTCCCGGCGGAATCGACTTGGACATCCGCGCCGGTCGATTGAACCAGCTTTACCANNCCCATGCAAACGAACAATACTCGCTTGGTCATGATTCGATTCCGGTGTTACTCAAAGCGATTATCGCTGGACTCGCGCGGTGCCGCCCTTTGCAAACGCTTCAACCTCTGGCAACTTCGCCATCGAAACGTCGCCAGGGAACGTGGTTAGTAGCGCACCATGGGCCCAACCCAAACGCAACGCTTGCTCAGGTTCACGGCCATTGAGCAATCCGTAGATCAAACCTGCGGCAAAACCATCACCGCCGCCGATGCGATCGATCACGTCCAGCTCGCATGTCGGGCTGACGTATCGTTTGCCATCGATCCACAACACCGCCGCCCAACTGTGGCGATTGGTCGAGTGAACTTCGCGGAGAGTTGTGGCGACCATTTTGACGTTCGGAAACTTGTCGACCGCTCGATCGATCATGCCGAAGAACGATTCGGGGTCGAGCTTGCTTTCCGACTTGTCGGTAACTTCGGGTCCAGCGATCCCCAATCCCTTTTGCAAGTCTTCTTCGTTGCCGATCAAGCAATCGACGTTCTTGACGATCTCGGCGATCATTTTCTGCCCCTGAGCCAAGCCGCCGATCGTGTCCCACAATTTGGCTCGGTAATTCAAGTCGAACGATCGAATCGCACCGGCGTCACCGGCGGCCTTCATCCCTTCGACTACCAAATCAGCAGTGGTGCTGGACAAGGCGGCGAAGATCCCGCCGCTGTGGAACCAACGGCAACCGCCCGACATGATGTCTGCGAACGGGAAATCGCCGCGCTTGAGCATCGCGCCAGCTTCGTTGGCTCGGTTGTAGAACACCACCGGGGCACGAACGCCTTGGCCACGATCGCTGTAGACGGTCGCCATGTTCGGACCGCGAACGCCGTCATGCTCGAAGTGCTTGTAAAACGGCTTAACGCCCATCTCGCGGACTTGGCCTTGGATCAGCTCGCCGATGCCGTTGTTGACCATGGCGGTTGTGACGCCAGTTTTCAGGCCGAAGCAATACGCCAGGTTGGCGGCAACGTTGTATTCACCACCGGAAACGTGAACGTCGAACGATTTCGCGCGACGAAACGGGATCACGCCGGGGTCGAGGCGATGAACCAGGGCGCCCAACGAGAGGAAATCGAGTTCACAATCATCTTTGCGAATGTTCAGAGCGGCCATCGTCGGTGGAATCCTTTTAAGTTTGATTCGTAGGAGGTTGTTTTTGTGGGGTGTTGCCAGAATCGCTGGCAGCGATTTTATGTCGATTGGCGGGCGGTTTGCCCAGTGGGATCGTCGTCGTCAGCGGCAGTTTTGTTGTCGAATCAGCGACGAAGCGTCATATGGTCGTTGAGGAGAATCCGCCGTCGACGGCAAAGTTTTGGCCGGTGACGAATGAAGCCGCTTTTTGGCTGGCCAAAAAGACGACGATTCCCGAAAGTTCAGATGCGTCACCGAATCGGCCCATCGGCGTGTGGGAAATGATTTGGCCGCCACGTTGGGTATAGCTGCCGTCGTCGTTGAATAACAGCTTGCGATTCTGGTCAGCGGGGAAAAAGCCGGGGCTGATCGCATTGACGCGGACACCCTTGGTCGCCCATTCGCGAGCCAAAAACATCGTTAAGTTAATCACCGCAGCCTTCGCGGCCGAGTAAGCAACAACGCGCGAAAGCGGAATGATGCCCGACATCGACGCGATGTTGATGATGCTGCCCTTGCCGGCAGCGACCATCGAACGTCCGAAAACCTGGCTTGGCAATAACGAGCCACCGACTAGGTTCAGGTCGAAAACCTCTTTCCATGCGTCGGTCGGCAGGTTGCAAAAGTCGGCTCCCGGCGGCAGCGTCGCGTCGGGACGATTTCCGCCAGCGGCGTTGACCAGGACGGTCGGGGTGCCGAAATCGTTGGTGATAGCGGCATTGGCCTCTTCAAGCGATTTCGGACACATCGCATCGACGCTGTAAAAATTAGCGGTCCCGCCGTGATCGGCGATTCGCAGGGCACGCGACCGGCCACGTTCTTCGCTGCGTCCCAGCACGGCGACCTTCGCACCAAACGATGCAAGCGCCTCAGCCATCAATCCGCCAAGTTCGCCGGTTCCACCAACAACGACTGCAACGTCTCCATCAAGCCGGAAGAGATCTT
>DNWZ01000225.1 GCA_003506095.1 Planctomycetaceae bacterium
GGCTGCAACGGCGAGTACCCTCAGTGCATCGAATTGATGAGCAGCGGGGCGATCAACGTCGCGCCGCTGATTACGTCGCAAATCACGCTGGCCGATGCGCCGCACTGGTTCGAGCGGCTGCATGCTGGCGACCCCGACCAAATGAAAGTCGTCGTCCGTCCCCAGCGATAACCACCGTTTGCAATCGAATATTTGTATGCGATCACCGGCGAAACTTTATCGCACCGCCGCCAGTGTCAACATGACGCCGATGATCGATGTTGTTTTTTTGCTGATCATTTTTTTTCTCGTTTCCAGCCATCTGGCGAAGCGAGAATCGAAGTTGCCACTGCAATTGCCGACTGCCAGTCGTCAACCTGCGGCAAAATCCGTCATCGGTCGGCTAGTGATCAACGTAGCAGCCGACGGCAACGTTACCGCCGGCGGATCGCCCGTTGACAGCGGCCGGTTGACGATGGTTCTGCGTGCGCATGCGGCTGAAAAAGGCGTCGACGCGGCCGTTCATATCCGCAGCGATGCATCGGTTGATTATGCGATCGCAGAACCGTTGTTGCGTGCCGCCGCGCAAGCCGGAATATCAAACATCACGTTCGCTGTCCAAGAACAAACATCAGCTGCTGCGCAATAGCCGCGGTGCTCGCGCAATTGCCCCGGTTTTCGATCCAGAACAGCTCGCGGCCATAAAAAACTTCCTAACATGCGTCCACCCATCAATCGATCGTCGCGAGCTGTGGAGCTGCAGATGACAGCGATGATTGATGTCGTTTTCTTATTATTAGTTTTTTTCCTCTGGACCAGCAGCTTTGAAAAGCCCGAAAACGAAATCACCAGCTCGGTGGCAATGTCCGGTGGCGGTACAACTGGCGATTCGTCGCAGTCGCCGGCCGTTGTAACGCAAGCTTTCGACGACCTCATTATCACGCTTTCGCCTGCACCGGGCGATTCAACGCTATCGAAACTGCCGCCTCAGCTGCGCTTAAACGACCAAGCCGTTACCGAGGCAATGTTGATATCACGGCTGCAACAAATCGCCGCGTTGGGCGTTCAACCGCCAGTGGTGATCACACCGTTGCCCGGCGTAACGATCGGCGAAGCGATTAAGGTTCACGACCTCGCCAAGCAAGCTGGCCTTACGCTGATCTTGATGGCGGTCAGCCAGAAATAGCGGCTAGACGCTGGTCAATGGCACGTCACCACGTCCTCACGGCATGCTTTACAAATTGCTTGGCACAGCTTTTGCCGTCATCTCGACCGCGCGGGGTGCCGCAGTATCCCTTGAATCAAAGCAAAGAGAGCTTCGAAACATGGAAAAAACATCGACGATCGATTCAAGAAAATCGCTCGCTGGCATGGGAGCGATCTTGCATGATCAAGGAGTCGCGTTTCGCGTCTGGGCACCGCACGCCAATGCGGTTTATGTCACAGGGACATTCAACGATTGGTCCGATGATGCCAATCCGATGGCCAGCGAAGGCAACGGCTATTGGTACCTGGACATCGCCGCTGTAAAAACCGGTGCTGAGTATCGATATCGAATCCTCAATGGCGACAATGTGCTGATGCGGATCGATCCCTATGCAAAACATGTGACCAGTTCGGTCGGTAACGCGATCGTATATGACACTCGATTCGATTGGGAAGATGACGAAATCAAATTGCCACCGATAAATGAAATGGTGATTTATGAGATGCACTTGGGGACGTTCAATGATACCGAGAATGACGATGTCGACCGATTTGCCGAAGTGATCGAGAAACTTGATTATCTCAAATGCCTCGGTGTGAATGTCATTGAATTGATGCCACTGGCGCAATTCGCTGGCCATTCGTCATGGGGTTACAACCCGTCGTGCATCTTCGCTGTTTCGACGCATTATGGAGGTCCCAATCGGTTTAAGCATTTTGTCAAGGAAGTGCATAAGGCGGGGATTGGCGTGATTCTTGATGTCGTCTACAACCACTTCGGGCCGTCCGACTTGGATTTGTGGCAGTTCGACGGGTGGAGCGAAAACGATAAAGGCGGCATCTACTTTTATAATGATTGGCGATCCCAGACTCCGTGGGGACAAACTCGCCCGGATTATGGCCGCGGCGAAGCAGAGATTTTATTCGTGACAATGCGATGATGTGGTTAGACGAATATCATGTCGATGGATTACGGTTTGATATGTCGTTGTTCATTCGCAGCGTTCATGGCAATGGCGATCCAGCGGGCGATCTGCATGACGGTTGGTCGCTGGTGCAATGGTTGAACAACCAGATCCGAGACCGATTTCCGGGCCGATTCATAGTCGCCGAAGATCTACAAAACGACGATCGAATTACCCAACCGACCGATCATGGCGGGCTCGGTTTCACGGCACAGTGGAGCGCAAGGTTCGTCCATCCGATTCGCGCCGCAGTGATCACGCCGGACGATGCGCATCGGTCGATGGACAGCGTTTGTCATGCGATCCAAAGTCGCTTCAATGGCGATCCGTTCCAACGAGTGATCTACAGCGAATCGCATG
>DNWZ01000017.1 GCA_003506095.1 Planctomycetaceae bacterium
AACAACTGGTGGTAATCCCGCAAAATGCCAGTTACCACCCGGGGCATCTGGTTAATAACGAGTTCGTCGGTCATGCCAATTCACTACTGACATATGGCGTTATCGTTCATAAACACAAAGGTTCCGCGCGAATGGTGGAGCGATTCACCAACGTCAATCGCTGCCATCCGCGCAAAACTCGATAAGCCAGACTTTCCCACTGAAATCGTAAATAGACTGCTGCGTGTGCTTGAAGAAATGGAACCGCTCATAGAGCTCGGCGATCAGCTTTACAACTTTTCGAGTCCGTCGATTGCGTGGGAAAACATGATGGGGACTGGTGGTTACGTGATAGTGCGAGACGGGGTGGTAATCCATGCTATCATGACGGTTTGTAACTGATGCGATTCCCCGCGGCTTGATACGACCGACGAACAATCCGATGAACACAAGCGGCGGATCACACGTTTCCTGAAATCAGATTTTTTTGGCCGCCGCTGGGTTATCGGTGGCGTTTGCCGACAATATGAGAATCGTTCCACGCACCGCACTCGATCGCCTTTCTCTGGATCCCGCTGCCATCGCGCAGGTTCCAGAGTCTGTGGCGCGTGATGCTGCGGTCTTGCCTGTTCGGTTAGACGGGAACGGTCTGTACATCATCGTGCCATCTGACGTCGGCCTCGGCGGTGACACGACGATTGAGCGTCTGAATTACGCGTTAAAAACTCCGTTTAACTACGACTACGCAGATCGCTCCGACCTGAATTCTGTTGTCGCCTTGTTCTACACTGCCGTCTACGCGGAGATCGACAACTGCGACGAACGATTTCAATTTCGATGTCCAAAACGTTTTGCAGCCCTAACGGCAACCAACGATCCCGCCGTGCGGTTTTGCGCCACCTGCCAGCGCAGCGTATACTTTTGTTGGTCCGAGGCAGAACTCGAAACCAGAGCAAAGCGTGGAGACTGTGCTGCAATCATGCACATCGACGAGCCGCAGGGTTTCCTGGGAATGCCAATGTAAGCGGCGAACCATGCGATGAACCGAAGTCGCGGAGCTGTCGTTTTTTACAATGGAAAATCAACCGCCGCGACTCGGTTATCGCGGCCGTTATGCCATAAGTTGCCGCCTTCACCAAGCGTTTGCGTGAGTCCACCATTGCCACAAATTCGCCCAGTAATCGAAGCTCCGTGGTACGAAGACTCGCCTCCGTGGCCTTGGCCAATTGCAGGCATGCCATGCTTCACGCAATTCGAACTAGGCGGCCAAATGACCGATCGTGAAGTTGGTTCGATGACCGCTGCCCTTTGCGATCCACTCGAGCTTTCACCTTCATGCGATGCATTGGATGTGTTTGACGCTTTAAATGAACTCGACTGCTTCGGGCTGCGTGGTGGCGTTGCCGTTTTGGTTGATTCCCAAATTGTTGTCTCACGCGGGTGCTGCACTGGAATCGAAGACTGGCGTGAGCTTCATGACATCCTGAAATGTGAGTCACCGTGGATGGGGCACGATCCCGCCCCTTGGTGCGAATTCCCCGATCAGAATTCCGTTCGCTTTTGGGCCGACGGCGGTGGGTCTTGCCAGCATTTGGGACCAACTGTTTTATTCTCTCAAACTCAGATTGCAGAGGAGCTACAACAATTTCACAATGCCCTTCTGGGCACAGTGCAGAGGTTTCGGCAATGGTTAGCCGTGGCTGGTTGTCGCTGCACTGATTCGCTCGTGGAGAAGTTTGACCAGAGTCTTGCAATTACCAGCCATGAGCCACTCTACAAAATCGTCACGTAGCTAACCGAGAATGGCATAACCAAGCGGTGAACGGGAGCCGCCGATAAGGCGGGTTTTGAAACCGTAGTTTTTTGGCGGCGGCCCCGTTACCGCCGTCGTTCGCCAATCACCCTCCCTCTGAAAACTCATTTTAACTTTTGCGCCAGGTTTCTTCCCAATGCGCCGACCTGCCGCCGTAATCCTGGGGATTTCAATACTCGCGATTTCGTCGCTCTTGCTGAGGTCGCATCTGCACGAAGGTGAGAGTTCAACACGTATCGCTACTCCTGAGTTACCACTGAACCGGGAAGAGAGTCTCGAAGCAATCCAAAGCTTGCACGCTACTATCAGGTTCGATGATCAGGGTGGCATCGAGGAAATCTGGTTTCAAGATCCTGTGGCATTATCCGACATGGGCTATGAAATGCGCGACCTAACGAACGATGATCTAAAGTGGGTCACCGCGTTTCCCGAGCTAAAGCGACTGAGCTTTGCAGGTTGCTGTCAAATCACTGATGCCGGAATGCATTACTTGAAACCGCTCAGCCAACTCGAAGAACTGGACGCCTGCTACACTTCGATTACCGGCGACGGATTGACCGTACTAGCTGGAAATGATCGGCTCCGTTACCTCAATCTGGTTGACATTCGGCTGCTTGATCGTGACCTCGTGTTTCTGAGTCAATTCAAGTCGTTGACGCGTCTCAGCTTGTCCAATGCAACCTTCACCAATGATGGACTTGCTTCTCTTCGTCCGCTGGGATCGCTCCAAGAGCTTTATCTTGGAGGTCTTCCGGTAAGTGACGACGGGATGGTTCATGTGGGGAATCTCGAATCTCAATTAGCCTTGGGGCCTTGCGGTAGTTCTTCTTCGGCATCCAA
>DNWZ01000488.1 GCA_003506095.1 Planctomycetaceae bacterium
CGATCACATTGTTGCGATAATAGAGTGCTGGATCGTTAACCGACTCATTGACCAGTGCAAACGCTGCAAAATGCATCACAGCGTCGATTTTCTTTTGGGTCAAGGTTGCGACCATCCGTCCGCGGTCTGCCACTTCGCCTTCGATCAATCGGCCCGCTGGAACAGCGGCGCGATGCCCTCGCGACAGGTTGTCGTAGACCCAAACTTCATGTCCTGCTTCCATCAACATTTTGACGGCATGAGAACCGATATAACCCGCACCACCAACAACCAAAACATTCATCGCTTTCAAATCCCAGCCAGCCGTATATTAAAAATCTTAACGTTTCTTGAGCTTATGGTTTTTGCCGACGCTTTTGACCGACAATTTCACTTAACGCCAATCCGAAAAGGGGCCTGACCCTTTTCGGATAGGCTCTTAGCACCGTAGCTTGCCGGATCGCCACCATCCGCACAATTTCTTAACGCCGGCATGGTATCGGAGAAGGCCGATGTCTGCTGCGCCGCAGAATCCTAATCTTCTGCTCGATCCCCGCGATAGTTGCCTCGACATTGCCGATGAATCATTGTTAACCCGATTGCGTCGTTTTTTGCAACTCTTCAAGGCGAATCCCATTGGCACCTCGACTTACCAAACTGCAACAGTTAGCTCAAGGGACACCGATCGCCGCGCCAACTCGCAACAGCCAAACATTGGTCGACGACTTTATTGTTTATTTGCGCGGTGAATGCCACTTGGCAGCCAACAGCATCGAGGCATACGGACGCGACTTGAGACGTTTCGTACTGTGGGCCGATTCACGCCCTTTAGTTTCGCTTGCACTGGACGACTTGACAGAGTTTATCGGCTCGATGCAAGACGAAAAACTTGCCCCCTCGTCAATCTCGCGTTGCATCGTTGCGGTTCGAACTTTCTACAAGTTCTTGCAGCTAGAAGGCGTGGTTACAGAGAACCCAGCTGAGCTGTTGGCAGCGCAAAAGATGTGGGAGCGGATGCCACGCGTGTTAACCGTGCGGCAGGTTGAGGGCCTGTTGGGCTCGCCGCGACGAGTCGACACTTACTATCAACGCGACCGTGTGATGTTGGAAGTGTTGTATGCGACCGGATGCCGAGTTTCAGAGGTTTGCAACCTAAAACTTCGTGATCTTTCGTTAGCCGAGCGGCAGATTCGTTGTGAAGGCAAGGGCGGAAAGCAGCGTATTGTGCCGATCGGCACGCGAGCGATCGAAGCGATTCAGATTTACTTGGCGGAGCTTCGAGTCACCTTGGCCGCCCGTCAACCCCAACTTGCCGAACACTTGCTGCTGAGTCGTTCCGGTCGCGCGATGGACCGCATCATGCTGTGGCGATTGGTGAAATTGTATGCCAAGCGCGTAGGGATTGATGCGTTGATCAGCCCTCACGCCCTTCGGCACAGCTTCGCCACACACCTGCTGGCCGGCGGCGCCGACCTTCGACAAGTACAAGAAATGCTGGGGCATGCGAGCATTCAGACGACACAAATCTATACGCACGTCGAACACTCGCGATTAAAAAAAGTCCACAAGCAGTTTCATCCGCGAGCGTGAACGGCATTGTCGGAACAAAACGTCGAAACGGCAGCGGCGGCAAATCTTTAATTTTTCTGCTGATTTTTGGCAATTGATCTTGCTGGCCAGCCGACGCGCGTCCTAGTCTCCCAGGCGACCCTTCACCACGATTATGCCGTGACCCGAGTTTCGCCGTGACGCCAGTTTCCTTGCGAACCATCACCGATTTTCGCCACAGGCATGTTGATTGCCTGGCATGGAATCGTTGTGGAAACGCAGGCGGTCTCGCGGGCGTTTTGATCGCAATGACTGTCGTGGCGAGTTTTACGGGGTGTACCGGCAATCCCTATTTGACCGCCCCTGGATCGCCGCCTTGGCAAAACAACAATGGCGTCGCCGCAACGGCTGATGCGTCGGCAGCTCAAATTGCCGAACTGAACCGTCGTGTTCGATTGTTGGATGACAACAATCGCCAACTGCACACCCAATTGGCCCAAAGCGAACAGCAGTCGCAGGTCTATCGTGACGAGCTGAACTTGGTTCGCCAACAATTATCGGACACCGCCAACAAGCTGGACGGTGCGATGTTGGCCGCGAACGATGCGGCGCAGAAGTTTCAAGGGCTGCAAGCTTCGACACAGACGCGTGGCGGGGCAACATTGCGAGCGAACACAAACTTATCCCAATTGGCCGCTCAGGTTGCGGCAACTGGTTTGACAGTATTGCCCGATGGCGACACGATTCGAATCATTCTGCCGGCTGATCAATTGTTTCAGCCCGGATCGGCAACACTCGAACCGGCGTCGGCTGCGGTAATGGACGCCGTCGCGGCGCAAGTGCGTGCGGTGCTGCCGCGTCAAAAAATTGCGATCGAAGGTTACACGGATAACGCGCCAATGTATGGTGGAAAGTTTTCGTCGAGCCATCAATTGGCTGCGGCACAAGCCAACAGTGTGCTGGAGATGCTGACGCGTCGCGCGGGGTTACCTGAAGCACAGTTTTTTACGATCGCTCAGGGGACCAATCATCCAAGAGCTGACAACAACAGCCCACAAGGCCGGGCGCAAAATCGCCGAGTCGAATTGGTTGTGTATCCTGATACGTTCTAATAGTCGCGGATCGCTCCCGCGATCCGTAATTTATTTACTGACCGGCGAAGCGGTCAGCGACACTCTTTAACCATTCAACCTGACGCATTGTTACCGGAATCGGTGACCCTGCACTCGGCACTTCGGGAACCAATGCTTTCGATATCGCCTGACGCAGTTCATCGATGCCAATCCCCA
>DNWZ01000246.1 GCA_003506095.1 Planctomycetaceae bacterium
CGGTCGTTTTGGCCAAGTTCTGGTCAACACGAGCAATGCTTTGCGTGATCTCGCGGCTGGCCATCGCTGTTTCGTTGATACCATAGGCCACACTTTCGGCCGCAGCCACCGTTTTGGAGATATCCGACGCGATTTGGCGGGTGGTTTGTTTCTGGTTATCAACGGCTTGGGCGATTTCGCGGCTGAGTGTATTGACGCGAGTGATCACTTGGGAGATTTCAACCATTGAACCGACCGCTTCGGACGTGCTGGCTTGCATCGTTTCGATACGTTGGCGGATGTCGTCGGTCGCCATCGCAGTCTGCTTTGCAAGGTCTTTGACTTCGGTCGCGACGACAGCGAATCCCTTCCCTGCTTCCCCGGCCCGTGCCGCTTCGATGGTTGCGTTTAAGGCTAATAGGTTCGTCTGTTCCGCGATCGCTTGAATCATGTTGATCACGTTGCCGATTTCGTTCGCTGCGACGCCCATCGCATCGATTCGCCCACTGTTGGTTTGCACGATCTCGGTCGCTTGTTCGGCGACAACGGCACTTTGGCTGGCGCTGGCGGCAACGCGTTCGATGGAGATTTCCATCTCGTTGACCGCAGAAGAAATCTTCGAAACCTTTTCCGACATTTCGTTGGTGCTCTGAGCGACATTCGTCAGATTGATTGACATCTCTTCGGCCGCGGCAGAGACCATCGCCGACTGCGACTTCGACTCTTCGGCACCCTGACTAAGGCCTGCGGCGTTATTACGAACCGCTTGGCTGGCTTCGCCCAGTGTCGACGCACCACCAGCGATTTGGCGGACCACACCTTCGATTCGTCCGACAAACTTATTGAACCATTTGGCCAATTCACCCAGTTCGTCGCCGCGATCGGACTGCAAGCGGCGAGTCAAATCGCCTTCGCCTTGAGCAATATCTTTGAGGGTTTCAACGGTATCAAGAATCGGACGAACCACCACTCGGCTAATCAACCAAGTCATGACGAACAAGCAGGGGAGCAATACGATGACCGTCATGATCATGCCTTTGGAAGCGAAACTCTGAGCCCTTTCGTCCGACTCATCCATCGACTGGATCACTTCAAAAGCGCCATGCAAGTCGTTGACGGCATACCCTTCCATTAAGTGGCCCGTGGGATCCATACCATCGGTATTGTTCCAGAGTTTTTCGGATCGTTTGGGGTCACCGTGGCAAATCATGCACTCGGTGGCCAAGCGAATCGGCCGGAAATAACGAACCGTGTTCGATTTTTCGTCAAAGATCGTGTACTCCTCCAACTTGGGCGATGCTTCGAAGGCGTGCAGTGCCTCGGCTTCCATTGCGTCGGGTTTATTGCTCGGATTGCGTGGATTGAACTTGGGCGTCTTGAAGGCGTAACCGCCTTCTTCCGCTTTGGCCATCACGGCTTCCCACGCCGTAACGATTGGCACAGAGGCGACCACTTTGTCGACGTGCCCGTCTGCGGCCCATGAAGCCAAGGTTGCCTCCGAAAAAATACCTTGTTTCCATTTTTTGGACATTTCTTCGCGGATCGATTCCGCGTTTGCGATCACTCTTCTCGCTTGTGACACGGCATCCTGCTGTGAGGTTGCACGCGATTGTGACAGCAGGAATACGACAAAACATGCCGACAATACGAGGGCCTGCAGCGTAACCAGCCCGATCAGCTTTTGACCGACTTTGAAGTTTGAGAAGTAACGCATGAACGAAAATTAACTCCGAGGAACACTGGCTAAAATTGTTTTGCTTGATTAAGAAACAACAAGCAGCATGAATGCTGAAACACCTGTTGGTTCATCGTTGCCCAACTATGGGCCAGACTTTTGCGCATGCGATGGTATAGATTGTGCAAAATGAAACTTTTATCCAACAAGATATCCCATCCGGGGGTAGC
Organism: Planctomycetaceae bacterium; assembly: GCA_003506095.1. GTDB lineage: Bacteria > Planctomycetota > Planctomycetia > Pirellulales > Pirellulaceae > UBA6163. Next base: position 1,885 of record DNWZ01000246.1, read on the forward strand.
GTAAACCGCCATGGCCATTACCGCCCCGCAAACACGAGCATGCGTCTCAGTGGCCTGCCCACTTGCGGCAGAAGTGCTAAACTAAGAGCCGTTTTGGCTTTTTGAGCCGTACTGGGCGATTGGCTGGCTGCGGGATGGCGGGCGGACGGTGGTCTACGGGGTTCCACTTCGAGTTTGTCCGGCCAACTGTTCAGAACGATACGAGACTTTTTATGACGCCTGTGCCTGGTTCGTCCGGCTCTCCTTGGAACGTCCCTAACCTGCTGACATCGGCTCGGTTTGTTTTGGCGATTGCCGTCATTTTGCTGATTCAATTCAAGCTGTTCTTGGCAGCGCTCATTTTGTTTATCATCGCGGCCAGCACCGACTGGATGGATGGCTACTGGGCGCGAAAATACGGCCAAGTGACCAAGTTTGGCCGGATCTTTGATCCTTTTGTCGACAAAATCATCATTTGTGGCACCTTCATCGCGTTGGTAGCGGTTGCTGATTCGGGGATCCAGCCCTGGATGGCGGTGCTGGTCGTTGGCCGCGAATTGTTGGTTACCAGTTTGCGTGGGATGATCGAGGGTGCGGGAAAAGATTTTTCGGCGACAGCGATTGGAAAGTGGAAAATGGTCTTTCAATGTGTCGCGGTTGTCGCATCGTTGCTGTTTTTAATTTCGCCAGCGCCCGCGTTGTGGCTGGTGTGGGCACTGCGTGTTTCCGTTTGGTTGGCGGTGGGATTAACGCTTTATTCAGGATACGTTTACGTGATGGAAGCCGCTCGTGTGATGCGAACTAGCGACGGTGTGGCTGAATGATCTCTACGCTGATAACGATCATCGACTGGGGTTTTATTGCCGTCTCGATGGTGAGCTTTGCCGCATGGATTTGGCTGCTGATCCGATACATAAAATTGGGTGCGGTACCCGTTGAACCACAACCTCGGCCGGAACCTTTTTGGACACTTGCCGAGTTCTTTTTGATGTTTGGTTTGTGGTTGGTTTGCACCGCTGCGGCCGCGGTGACGGCCCAGCGTTTCTTCAGCCCGCCAGACGATTCCAGATCCGTCATGGCTGACTTAGATAAGGCCGGCGCGACGCCCGAGAGCGTCGAATCGCTGACAACGGTTGCTGTGGCAATCGCTGTGGCGAACATCGTTGTGATGGTTTGCATGATCGTACATATGGGTCTGACACGACGATACTTCCTCGATCGTTGTGGACTATTACCTCGTTGGAATGACATCCGCTTGGGCGCAATTGCATCGCTGTTCATTTTGCCGCCGGTGTTGTGGTTGGCAACCTTGTTGCAAAAGCTTGTTACTTATGAGCACCAAGTATTCGATTTGATAGAGAACAATCCTGTGCCATCTGTCTTTTTAGCCATGGCTTTCAGTGTCGTTGCCGTCGCGCCGATTGTCGAAGAGTTCATGTTTCGAATGCTGCTGCAGGGAGGTTGCGAACGGGTGGCGGGTCGATCGCAAAGTTTGAGCGGCCAGAGACCGCTAGCCGAACAAGACCCTGAGTCGCTAGAGCAGATATCCGCAAAGGAAATCGCATCCTGGCCGTGGTGGCCAGTNNATCGCCAAACCGGTCGTTTGTGGCCATGCATTATCGTTCACATGATTCTGAACGGCATATCATTGGCCGCTTTCATCTTGCAAGTGATTGCAAAGGGCGAAGCGTCCTAACAACCGATCGCTCGGCTGATAGAAATTTTGCCACTAAAGCAGACATCGATATCACTGCCGGAAACCCTGGGGCGATGATGAAAATCCGATTCCACGTGATAGCTCTGTGCCGATTCTACGTCGATTTCGCCGACCACTTTGGCTGGCAAGTATCGCAGCGGGATTGGTAAACGGTCGACCGGACAAATTACCGATTCGGGGGTTTGTCCTGTTGCAAAGGTTGCAGGGTCGATCGCTGGAAGGTTGACGTTCCAAAGCGATTTGTCGCCTTGAAGAATCTGGTTGACGAGCTTGCGAAGTGGAACGGATAACCACTCAGACGCGTGCTCCCAGGTTCTAGGAACATTCGGATGTCGATATTGTGAAATTGCGATGGCAGGAACGCCACGATTATAAGCTTCTCGCGCGGCAGCAAACGTACCGCTGACCATTAAATCGGTTCCTAAATTCGCTCCCGCATTGATCCCTGACAGCACAAGGTCAACCTCGGGACAGACGTTGGCCAGCGCAAAGCGAACGCAGTCCGCTGGCGTGCCGCTTGCCGACCAAGCGTTCGCGCCGGTTTCGACGATTCGCAAAGGTTTTCCCGACGACACTCCGTGACCACATTCGCTGCGTTGGGAATCGGGTGCGACGGTGTAAACTTGCGACAGC
>DNWZ01000596.1 GCA_003506095.1 Planctomycetaceae bacterium
GAGTCGAGGTGGTCGCGAATGCTGGTCAGGGCCACATGGCTGGTATCGATTTGGAAACTACCGCCAACCTTTTTGACCAACCCCAACGGGTCGATCTTGGCGGTAATCGCGTTCAGGTTTTCCTTCTTCATAAACTCCTCCGCCAGCGCCGTATCGACTCGCACGGGAGCTTGCGAGTATTTTTCGAATACGCGATCGACGACACTTGCCGAAAGGAGTTTGTTGCAGGCTTCGAGCACGTTACTGCCAAGCGATTCAACGGCGGTCTTGTCGGCTCGAAAGACCAGGACGCCTTCGACCAGATGCCGCTCCAGCGTGTGTTGCAACTTCTCAGTCAGGATGTGGGAGCGATCGATTTGCGAACTGCAATACTCGCGAACGTCTTCGTCGGCATCGTTCTTGAATCGCTTTGCGATTTCTTCACAGCGATAGATTTCGAGCAGTTCTTTATCGATATCGTCAACAAACTTTCCGAGCAGAAAGATGTTGTTTCGCGAGGCCTTGCCTTGCGATTCGATCACCACATCGTCCAATCGGGTTTCAAAGGCTTCGGGCTTCACGAACTCGATGATTGTTTGAATCGTGTTCCGATCGCCCGCAAGGCTCGTTTCGGTACCGTGCGATCGCGACTTGATTCCGGCGGATACCTGAAGGGTCGCCTGCAGCTTGGCCGTCGGCAGCGGATCAAAAACGTCGGTCAGTGCGGTGTTAAAGATCCGCCGAATGTCGACGGGGCGCGGTGGAATCAAACCCCGTTCAACTTGGATCTCGCTTAACCGCTCGCTGAGGAAACAGAGGCTGCCGTCACGTTCGTCAAATGGTACTTTCGGATCGGTGATCATTTCATCGATTGCGGTCTCGATGTCGGCCAATCGCGAACTGGCGGTGACCGATGAATGCATCAATGCGGCGACGTTTTTCCGGGTCGCAGGGATGTTGCCCAGGATCTGTAGGATCGTGACCGTCTTGCCGATCTGGCGGTGCAATTGCGATCCGGGATAGTGGATGCCGATCTTGCCATAGGCGGCATGGATGTTTTTCGACGCCCGCTCGATATCCTTTTCGAGGGCATCGAACACCGTCACGAGCGTGGCCAGCCAGCCGATCGGTTGCTTGCAAGCCGCCGGTTGATTTTCCGCCCCTTCGATCAGAATGTCCTGGATGACTTTGATTGCCGATCGAAGCCCGATACCGCCGGTCGACTTGGCGAGCGCACCGAGCAGTTGCAGCAAGATGTCGAAGTGCGACGGCAGGAATGGATAGAGGTTGACAAACGTATCGGCATCGAAGTCGGCCGAATAGTACTTGGCGTTCTCTAGTTTGGTGTTCTGGCGAAGTTCCTGGCCCTTCAGGTCAAACAGGCTCTTCAGTTCGGACTCACCCGCCGGCGACTTTTTCAATAAACGTTCATAACAGATCTTTTTAATGTCGCTGGCTGGCAAATCGATCTTGATCGGAAACCGGTCGTTCAGTTTGAACAGTTCGGGGCTGTTCAACGCCGCACGTGGATCGTCCTCGGTCAGCGTCTGTTGTGCCGTTGCGACGATCCATACCTTGCCATCGCCGATCGTCTTAAGGTTTTTGGCCAAACCATCAAGATTCAGGATCAGGTTGGGGCTTGATGCGACGTATTGGCCGACTTCGTCAAGCACGAAAATGATGTATTGCTTACCCGATCGACGGCGGACGATATCCAACATTTCATGGACGCGGTCGGTTTCAAATTGAACCACTTCCGATGCGGTGCTGGTGAACGCAGTCGCGGTCTTGAACAGGTTCGGGTACATCCGATGGGCGATCTCGGGGATCAGGCTGTCGACAACCAACAAGTCGTTTTGGACCAGTTCCCAATCGACACCAAGGTCGCTGCGAACGATCGCCTTGAATTCGTCCAGCCGACCATCCTTTTCGAGTCGCCGTTCCAAGGCGGCCACTTTAAGGTTGCGAGAGTATCCGGCATATTCCAAAACCTTATAGAATAAAACCGTCGAGATTTCCTCCATCGTGTTTCCGGCCAGCATGTCGCTGGCAAGATCCAGGAACACGACCGCGACGGGAAAGGTTTTCGAGAGCGTGGACAGCAACTGGCGAGTCTGTGCTTTGGAAAAACGATCTTGCAGTCGCTTTAAGAACGGTTCGCCGTCCAACTTGGTGCGATCGTCGAGCGCCAGACCCAGGTATTTGGCGAACGAACTTTTCCCCGACCCATAAAACCCCGACAGCCAGACGCCGACCTCGTTCGGGCCGCCATGCTCCATGGCCAGTTTCATCTTGGTGAACAGATCCTCAAACTCCTCTTCCATATGAGGCGTTACGATGTATTCAGCAATTTCTTTCTTCAGCCGCTCTTCTTGGGCGACGCCAAACGTGATGACTTTTTCGATGACTCGGTGCAAGTCACGTGATTCGTCAAAGAGTTGTTCGAGTTGGTTCATGTTGATTCGTCCTGATTAGCCGCCGACGTGTACCGATCGGTAGTTGCCATCTTCGGGATAGAAGCCGAGAAAACTGAGTCGGGTTTTGCCTGTCCGCCGCCCCGGGTAAAGGAAAACGGTGGGAACTTTGAACTGCCCATAAAGCTGGCCTTCTATCGCGCCGACACGAATGAAGGGGTGCAATGCTTCGAGGTCGGTAACGATCAGGATCGCGTTGGGCTTCCCTTCGAGTTCCCGCAACTTATCCTCGATCCGCAGTTGTAATTGGCTGGGCGATTGTTCCCCCTTGGGTTCCAGTGCGACTTTCAAGGAATTGTTGGTTCGTTCCCAATTGAATGGTTCCTTGGCATCGGCGTTTAACCAGACTTGACGCAGTGGAAACTTGCCGTGGATGTCGCGGATCGCATCGGCCATTGAAAAGAAATGGGGGTCGAAGTTTTTCTTTCGCAGGCGAGTGGTCCATGCGGTCTTAAGTCGCTTGACCTGGATGATTTCAGAAGGGTCAAAAACCAGATAGTAAACCGGTTCAAAGCTGGCGCTTGTGAAGTCGCGACCATGCTCGATCTTTCGCAACAGATCATCAAAGTTGTCGTTAACCGATGGCATGAATGACCTCATCCATTGTTTGGTGCTTCCAAGAGATATTGATCACGCCACCCGCGGCCTGAACAATAAAGTGGCCATCGCGAGCGAGCGTCCGAAGTTGCTCCACGACGTCTTGCGGCACGAGTCCGAACAGCTGCCAGTCTGGGCTATTGACCACCGCGTTGTCGCCCAGGCCTGCAAAATGCAACTCGTAGGCGAGAATGACCGCCGATTTGTTTTTCAGCCGAAAGGGCAACAGATTGACCACGGACTGATTCTTTCCTGCTTCGGCGAGACCGAAATCGACACAACATCCCAATAGGTAAGATGCGACACGCCGGACAGTAGATTCTGCCCAGTGCTTGGTCGTTTTGCCGTCTTGGTTTGATCGCTGGACGAACTGCAGGGCGGCATCGCGACCGAGTTCGGTCCGGCCGGCGGCGTAAGTTGCCCAGTAAACCTGAGTGATAAAGTCGGCCAAGATTTCATGTGTTCGAGCTNNACGAAAGTCTGCTGGCGACAGGACCGGTCGCAATCGCTTCAATAGAACCGCAGGCCCCGCTTGATCGACCAGGTATCGCGGGGCAAAGCCTTCGCCGACGACATCTTTCAATCGTCGTGCGGAAATGTTCGGAAACTTTCCCGACGCCAACGCGGTTTCGTACAGATCCATCGGCGACATCTTGGGTTGCCAAATCGTAAGCAACGTGTCCGTTTCTTCGATCAACCCGAGACCCGCGCCAAGTCGTGAGGTGTACACGCCGGTGATCACTCCGCTTCCTTGAGGTAGGGAAGCACGAGCACCTCGCGACGAAGCCCGCTCAGGTAGGCGGCAGCGATTTTCTGAAACGTCTTCGGTGTGCTGAGCTGCGAAACGTTGCCGATCAGCGTCGGGCCAACCGGCTTGGAGTCATCGCCACCGGCGAAATTCTCGACCAAATACTTTTCGGCGGCGGCACGGTCGGCCAACATGGGCCCGAGCGACTCGGCAACTTGTGGCTGTTGCAGCGATTGGTGGATCATTTGCTCGATCGCCTCGGGTAGGCGAAAGAGATGATAAACGTGACCGGTTCCGATGCGTTCGTCGTGAATCGCCCTGGCCGCAGCGGCGGAACCCTCGCACTGTGCCAAAAACAGAGTCCGAGGAAAAATGGGCGAAAGAAAGACACTGGCTGAAGGGCTCCAGAAATCACTTTGCCACCAGCCCGCCTGTCGCTTTTCGCCGAGAAATCCGATCAGCAATCTCAATCGCAAGGCCGTTGCCGCGACAGACAAAGTTTGCACCGTTCAATCCTTGTTTAGGTCTCGGGTCAGATAAGTGGCTCGAGCCGAACGTTGGCTCCACGAGAGGGACGTCGATCTTACCCCACGCCCACTCAATTTGCGACAGGGGCAAGGTTGCGGCGGGCACTGCTGCACCCTGACTTTTCGGCCATGGCGACTGGAGCGACTGTGCCGACGCACAGCATTTATCCGGCCCGTGGCTTCGCACCTACGGCAGTTCGAAAACCAATGCCCCTGGGACTGCCATGTCGACCTGTAGTTTTTCGTATCGCAAACTCGTGTCGACTGAATTGCAAAGATTCCAATTGTTTGACTCGGCTTTTCGGTTGCCGCCAATGGCGACATGCTGGACAGCAATGCAGCGGCGAACTTCTCGCTTTGATTGCCCTTTAGCGATGGTCACATTCTTGCCGACCGTGAAGTATCGGTCTATGTATTTGGAAAGGGCAAATACCCGGATTTTAACTGCGGATCTCTTTTTCAATGTTTGACGCAGCTCGTCCTCGACATTTCCAGCCCAATAAGCCGGCTTATCTTCCAGCTTGGTAACCAAATCAAGTTCAAAAGCTTTCGTTCTAGGCAGGTCGCTGATTACATCAATCAATTGTTTGAATGTAACGACTTCATCGTCGCTTCCGCCCTTGATAAAGGGCAGCTCCGCTATACACCAGTCGGCGCCCATAAAAAGCTTTTGAAAAATGGGCCGTTGAGCGGTCCTGCAACGTGGAACGTTCTTGCTCCAAGGAAACTGTTTTTTCAGCCATGTGTCATCGCTGATGCGGTCAACCGTCTCGATTGACTCGCCGCATAGGTCGATTCTTGACGTAAACGCCCAATCAAGACATCCGCCTTTGCTTTTGCAAGCTATCCTGACCCACTCCCCTTCATTTGCAGGTGCGGGCCCAGGCGATGCCCATCCGACCAGTGATTGGTTGCTGAGCCGTTGAAGCAACGCCAGAGCGTTCCCGCGCGTTTGCGGCGGCAATTTCATCGCCCGTCGTGTGACTTCGGTAAACCAGTTCGTTGCATGTGGGTCAGCAAGCAGCACGTTCGGATCGGCTCGCCGCGGGAACAACAGTTCGCGAAGGTCGCCCAGCCCGTCTTTCTCGCCGAACTGATTCCCAAGCTTTTCAAAAGCGTCCGGGCTAATAAATATAAAATGAATCATTCGCCAAACCTCTCTTTGAAGCTGATGTCAAACAGATCGTCGGGCCATTCGTCCGTCAGGTTGCCATAGGTATCGAGTTCAATCTTTTTGGCAATGCTGTTACCGTCTTGTTTGCTGATGTGATAGATCGCGACG
>DNWZ01000718.1 GCA_003506095.1 Planctomycetaceae bacterium
ATATTGACCATCAAACGCCAAAGCGATTCCGTGTTGCCATAGGTCAGCTTCGTGTTCGGGGTGTCGCTCGATGTAACGTTTGAACTGGACGATCGCTTTTTTGTAATCGCCAGCCCGCAAGTAGAGGTCGCCAGCCAATCGCCATACCGACGGTTCTGTTTCGTCGTTCTTGACCATCGAGTCGGCTGCGGCGATTGCGCCTTTGGCATCACGATCGGCCAGAGCAGCAAAACCAGCTTGTCGCAAATCATTGATCGACACTTGCTGGCCGCTTGCAGCCAGAACCGGCAACATCAGAACGGCGCACATTAAACGAAATACCATCGACCAACCTCCAGATACAGCGGTCTCCAAGCTTATCCGTTTTGCACAAAACGGTCCGCCTTAGCTTACACCAAACGCCCGGCGGTGTGGCCCGATCAAGGAAGCGGCACCGTCTATCGAGTGCCCTGTTCCAAATAGATCCCCTGGCCGCTGTAGTAACCAGTCATCTGTCGAGGTGACCAAATCACTCGGCCATTGGATGGATCGCCAACGACGAAGTCGCCATTGGTGTTGCGTCCCAGAATCACCACCGCATGGCCTTCGCTTGAACGCCCAAGCAGACTACGCAGGCGTCCCGTGTGCGTCGGTGTCGCTCGATCGGAATCGATCGGCGAAACCATCGCGAGGACCGGAAACTGCTGCAAATCTTGCCACGACAACGGGTCGCTTGAAGCTAGCTTTGGTTTATGCCCCATCTGGTTGGCATAGATCGTCAGGGCGCGGTAAACCGCCAGCGGTTCTGTGCCATCTTCGCTCGTCAAGCATTCGCCAACCAATTCTTTCTCGGTAACCATCATGCCGTAATGCCGCAGCATGGTTGCCACGGCTGCGGCACCGCAGGTCGCATTGTGGGTTTGAACGCAAACACCATCCTTCCATTGCCCCAAGTCGCTCGCTGTCGCAGGCTTTAGGATCGGTCGCAGCAGAGGTGCCAAGAACAATGCCACTGCCAAAGTCACGAACGCCCCCAAGCTGATCGCTCGACGGGTTTGCGGGATCCCAGGCATTTCCCAAGCCAACCCGGCCAGGAAACAACTCAACACTGGCGTTAGGTTGCTCAAGAGAATTGCTGGTCCAATCGAAAACAGCAAAACGTTCTCCATCCGGCCGTTCCACGAGGACGCGAACCAGGCGGTCGCGAGAATCAAGGTGACAAACAGCGGCATGCGTGCTCGTTCGAACCGCATACCAACCTGTCTTCCGCCTAACCATGCAGCAACGGAAATGGCCGCGGTGATCATCACCGCAGTCAAAAGGTCAAGTGCCATAAAACCTATCCGTCGATTGGGCAGAAAAAGAATGGTTCGGAAAACGCGACAAGAGACCCCACAAAGGGCTCAACGACGACAGAGTGTCTACGCATCGCGGTTCAAACGCAACCCCTTTTGGGTAGAGATCCGCTTTTAAACGTATGATTAAGGTGGAATGGTGTCCTTTGCTGCTCTTTGTCGGCGTTTTTTCGCTGCTGTGGTCACCTCGCTCTGTCCGATGAAGGTCCCCCAGCAGCGCTAGCCCGGTTTCGACCGACTGTTTTCTAGCCAACCAGCTGACTTGGTTCAGATAACTTGAGCGGGTCAAGGATCACGACAACCGCGTCGTCGCGTAAGTAAACGCCTTCGATGTAACGGCTGTTGAGTGATCGCAAATTGCTTGGACCGTCGACAATTTTGTTTTCGGGTACAGTGCAAATGTCGCTCACGCGGTCGACACAGATCCCGACTCGCTCGGTTCCAAAGCTGAGAATCAAGTTGCACCAACTCGAACCCGGCGTTAGCGGTTTGGCACCCAGCAAGTGATGCAAATTCAAAACCGTCACCACGTCGCCGCGGAGATTGATTACGCCGCAAATCGATTCTGGCGCTCCGGGCACCGGGGTCAACTCGACCTGTCGACTGATTTCTTGAACGTAATCGATATCAACGCCCAGTAAGAAGTCGTCCGCATAGAACGTCACCAACTGGCGTGTTTGATCAAGGCTTGATGCTGCGTTTTTCTTCGCAGAAGGTTCAATTGTAGTGTTAGTCATCGCGACATTATCTCTTTGAAGTTTATGACTGTTTTTTTGAAGGTCGTGAAGCGATCAAACGGGCGACGGATTCTAGCAACACCGGTTTGTTCATCTTGACTTGGTACTCGTTAACACCAGCAGACAGGCCTAGTCGTATGGACTCTTCGTCTGCCAGGCTCGTCAATGCGATCACCGGTATTGACGCGAATCGAGGTTCCCGACGAATGCGTTCTGTAAGACCGAATCCGCCAAGGCGTGGCATTTCAACATCGGTTACAACGAGGTGAATGTCTGGTGTTTCGCAAAGCATTTCCCAGCCAGCTTCGCCATCGCCAGCATCAAAAACTTCGTANNCCGTGATCTTTCAAGGTCGACCTTAAAAACGCACGGAAGAACGCACTGTCTTCACAAACCAATACCCGGTTCGTTTCAACCTTCGGACGCAATTCTTTATACTTTTCAAACCAATTCGGATGGAGCGCTTCGGTTAAAGAATAAACATCCAACACACGTGTCACGCGATCGTCGATGATGGTCACACCCGCGACCGATTTCTCAGCGCAATTGTGCGTATCCACTTCGGAGTTCGATTCGCGAATATCGCGTAGGATCGGTGACAAGAGCCCGACTTCGCGACCGTAAACGGTATAGACAATGGCATACAGGTGGTCTGGCTCGATCGGCGGTGAACATTTGAGGACATGCGGGATTTCCAGCAACGGAAGCATCACTTCGCCATATTTCAGCACCTTTTGGTCGCCGACGTATTCGATGTCGCTGACTGCAATTCGCTCAATGCGGTTAACGATGTCCATCGAAACCGCAAAGTGATCGATCGCGTTTAAAGACAGCAACAGCAGACGCTGGCTTTCGCTTTGGTTTCCACGTTCGTGAGTAATCGCGGTCGCAGCCATCTCATCAACACTACTGCTCAGTTTTGCACGTCCGGAAATCCCGACGGCGTCCAGGATCATTGCCACTTTTCCGTCGCCGAGAATTGTCGCCCCTGCTAAAAGCGGCAGATTACTCAGATGGCGGCCGAGTGGTTTGACGACGATTTCTTCACTATCTAGGACCTGGTCGACGGCCAATGCAAATCGCGTCCCGTTTGCTTCGACAACAACGATTTGATCCTCAACGGTGTCGTCGGTTTCGGTCGATGCGAATGCGAGCAATTGTCGTAGTCGTACCAGTGGCAGCAGTTGGCCACGGATCCGCAGCACTTCTACTCCACTGACCCTTTCGATTCGTTTCTCATTGCCATCGGCCCGAACGAGTTCGACGATGCAGGCGTGTGGCAGAGCAAAGCGATATTTACCACTGGCGATGATCATGCTGGGCACAATCGCGAGCGTCAGCGGTACTAAGATTCGGACGGTTGAGCCCTTTCCGAACGTCGAATCGATTTCAACCGCCCCGCCAAGTTTCTCGATGTTGGTTTTGACAACGTCCATCCCAACGCCTCGACCGCTTACGCTGGTGATGGCCGCAGCGGTCGAAAATCCGGGCGCGAAGATTAACGCCAGCGAGTCACGCAGGCTCATTCTGGAAGCCTGGTCTGGGGTGATCACACCCTTTTCAATCGCTTTAGAACGCAGTTTGGCGGGGTCCATACCCGCGCCGTCGTCAATGATTTCAATGACAACCTTGCCTGCCTGATGGAATGCTCTCAATCGCACCAAGCCCTCGGCCGGTTTTCCAGCGGCGGCGCGAACCTCCGGAGCTTCGACCCCATGGTCTACTGAATTGCGAATCAAGTGAGTCAATGGATCGGCGATCGCTTCGACAATCGTCTTGTCGACCTCAACTTCATTGCCTTCCATCTCCAGCGTTACTTGTTTGCCCAATTGAGCAGACAGGTCTCGCAGCACCCGTGGAAACTTGTTGAATACGTTTCCGATCGGTTGCATTCGCGTCTGCATGATCGCTTCTTGCAATTCGGTCGTCACTTGATCGAGTTCCGCCGCAATCGGCGACAATCCCGATTCATCACTGCTGCGATTGTCGATCGCCCGCAGCAATTGGTTTCGACTTAAAACCAGTTCGCCGGCAAGGTTCATCAACCGATCCAGAACCCTCACTCCAACGCGAATCGTCGCTTCGGGCTGGGATAACTTCTTGGCTGATGAATCGCTAGAGTCCGCATTGATTGTTTCTGGTGAACCGAAGTTCGCAGATTCACCGCCATGGGGTGAGATCGCCGCGGCAAGGCCCGCTTCCGTTTTTTCAATCAGATTAACAGCCGACTGCGAAGCCGAATCCAATCCTGGATTTGTCTGTCCGCTACGATCTGCGGTGGCTTTGACGGGATGTGGCTCGGACTGCGTGCGTGCTTGGGTTCGCTTTCTGGGCTTGGTGACCGCAGGCTCCGCTGTCGCCACGCTGCCATCGACCGATCCGCTTCCAGCGGCATTGGCTTTTCCAGCCTTTGCCCGACTTGCTTTTTTCTTGGTCGTTGAAGCGGCAGTCGATTCACTTGAATTCGCTTGAGCAACCTTCGCTGCTAAAACAGGCTGCTTCAATTCTAGGGTTGTGTCAAAAATCTCATCGAGCCTTTGGACAAGCTGGTCAACATCTTGTTCGTTGCTGTTCTGGATATTTTCGATCAAATCACGCAGCCGGTCAGCAGCTCGCAGCATGACATCGACGTTAAACGGATCTGGGATAAGCTTGTGCGAACGAACCGCCCCGAGCACATTTTCTAGGCTGTGCGAAAGCCGATTGATGGTCGACAGCCCTAGGAAACCCGCAGCACCTTTTATCGAATGAATCGCACGAAATACTGTATTGACAAGGTCATCATCGCAGTCCTCGCCTAGTACCTCGATCTTCAGTAACTGAGATTCGATATCGCCTAAATGATCACGAGCTTCTTGAATGAAGTCGGTCAAAAGTTCATCGTCCATCACGCGGCCTTAATGTTTTGATGCGTTCGCCAAGTCAATTGAGTCCGAAATCGTTGCAAAAAATGGTACAGCCCATTCGCACGAAAGCATTCGGACGGCTTACGGTCAAAACCTAGCACACAATCCATCCGTAAACATTAAAGTTTCCGCAATCCTGACTTTTGGAATCCGCCTTAAGATCGATTAGTCATTTGGGCAAAACGTGTGACTGTATTGTCGTTATCGTAGTGACGCCTTTAACGATCGTAATGAGATGATTTCGTAAAAAACGGCGGGATGATCCCGCCAAATCATACGACGAGTAAATTCCGCTTTACCCTCCAATGCGTAACCACCTGTGAAACGGCTTCATGGGCGGACCAGCTGACGAAGCGAACGCCCTTTTCGGATAGGCTCTTGAGCCGAGTAATATCAGGCGATGAACCCTCTCGGTTTCGATTCTCTATTGCATGGACGGCAGAAAACAATGGCACCCATTTAATTCTCTTCACCACGGCAATTGTTTGTATGCTAGCTTTGAATGGATTGGGTCGTGTTTTCCTCGTGTTGGTTCCGGTTATGGGTGCCTGCATGGCGAGTAGTGAATCGTTGTTACTGTTGAACAGGACAACTTGGCGACCCGTTCGGAATTGAATGTTTACAGTCATAAGCACATTTAAATTTACATTAATTTAATGCTTTCGATTAGCATCGAAAGCGATAGCCCCACGGAGAAGCGGATATGCGAGTATTGGTAGTTGATGATTCGGGCGTGATGCGAAAGATCATTTCACGGGCGCTGGGTGAGCTAGGAATCAATGAAGTCGAAGAAGCGGCCGACGGCCAACTTGCGCTGGATATGATGACAGCATCGGGACCATTCGATTTGTTGATCACAGATTGGAATATGCCGGTGATGAACGGGCTTGAGCTAGTTCAGTCGTTGCGTGGATCAGGCTGTGCCGTGCCGATCATCATGGTAACGACTAAGTCGGAAAAAGAAGCCGTTCTTCAAGCGATTCAAGCCGGTGTAAACGACTATGTGATCAAGCCATTTGAACGTGACATGTTGCGGCTGAAGATCGAGCGATTGGTTCCTGTCGCTTAATCAGGAAATTTGACAGCCATTTCGCATGCCGAAACTTTGGCCCTGGCCTCTCACAGCGTTGTGAGCGGCTGATCGATAGTAGATCTAGCAGTTCCAACCACGATTATGAAAGAACGTTGTGGCCACAAACCTTTTTGCAGAATTCGCGGCTTCGGCTTGTCGAGTTTTTGACATGATGGCCGGGATCAAGTTTGAAACCCATCCAGCCAGATACTTGCCTGTTGCCACTTGTGGCCATGAATTGAATGCGATTGTACCGGTTCAAGGACGATGGACCGGGTCTGTGGTGGTCGGGGTTGATCGCGAGTTAAGCCTGCTGTTCACCGAGCAAGTTTTGGGTTGCCGCCCCGATTCGATTGACGATGATGTGATCGATACGGTGAAGGAACTTGGCAATATGATTGTCGGTCAGGTCGAGGGGCACCTTCCCTCGGGCAGTATTCGCATGTCGCTGCCCACCGTGGTAATCGGCGAAGGAACCGGACTCGCTTTCGGCTCAGAGATAAAGCCTGTACTGCTGCAACTGAGTTGCTCTGTTGGCAAAATGAGCATGTTATTTGGGCTGATCGACTCTTCGGCTGATGGTTCCTTGTTGATCGGTTCGGCGGAAGTAGCAACCGCCAACGCATGACAATCGCCTGACCGATTGGCTGGTCGCCACTGATCACTTTGACGGTTATCATGGGAGTCTCGAAACAGGCAACCCATCCTCCACCATTGTGCGATCCGTTTCCATGACGACCGTTCCGCCTAAACAGATCGTTCAATCGCTCGCTGATGCAAACCAGTCTCATGTTCTGCGTTATTGGGACGATCTTGATGATGCAGGCTGCAAGCAATTAATCGCTCAACTCGAATCGATTGATTTCGATTTGTTAGTAAAGCTGATTTCCGGTGCAGACGACAAACCTGATTTTGCAGCAATGGCATCCCGGGCGTTGCCACCGCCTGCAGTGCGGATTGATGGCACGGGAGCGGCTTGGAGTCCGGCCGACGCTCGCATAGCTGGACAACGGGCACTTGCCGCCGGTCGCGTCGGTGCTGTCATTGTTGCTGGCGGCCAGGGGACTCGACTAGGCTCCGATTCACCCAAAGGGATGTTTCCGATTGGGCCGTTGTCGGGGCGGACTTTGTTCGAATTTTTTGCCGATGCATTGCTCGCTTTGGGTAAAGAATATTCGGTGCGAATCCCTCTTTATTTGATGACAAGTCCGCTGACGCACGCCGAAACGGTTGCTTATTGGAAAGAAAACGATTATCTCGGTTTGGCCGCCGAAGACGTAATTATTTTCTGCCAAGGGACCATGCCGGCGATTGATGCGGCGACGGGAAAACTGTTGCTCGCGTCCAAGGATTCGCTTTCACTGAGCCCCGACGGGCACGGCGGAACGGTCCGTGCGTTGCAAGTGTCAGGATGTTTTGACGATGCCCGAAAACGTGGCGTTGATCTGTTGTCTTACATTCAAGTCGATAACCCTTTGGTTTCGCTTTGCAACGTTGACTTCATTGGTCACCATTTGATGAGTGGCAGTGAAATGACAACACAAGTTGTTCGTAAACGTTATGCTGAAGAAAAAGTCGGCAACGTGGTTATGGTTGATGGCACGTTAAGAATTATTGAGTACAGCGATTTACCCGACGAAGCTGCGCAGCAGAGAGACGAAAAAGGTGAACTGAAATTGTGGGCAGGAAATATCGCCGTTCACATGTTCGATATACCATTTCTGCGACGAGCGTCTACTTCGGTCGATGCTCTGCCGTTTCATCGCGCAATCAAAGCAACGAACGCAATCGATCAACACGGTGACCTGGTTAAGCCAGCGTCCCCCAATTCGATCAAGTTCGAACGGTTCATTTTTGACTTATTGCCATTGGCCGAAAATGCGTTTGTCGTCGAAGCGGATGCGAGTGACGCGTTTGCCCCGGTGAAAAACGCCGACGGTGCCGCGCACGATACTCCCTCGCAGTCCAAGGCTGCGATTTGCAGATTGCATCGCAAATGGCTTCGCCAAGTTGGTGTAGAAATCGCCGATCATGTGATGGTCGAAATCAACCCGCGTTTCGCGTTGGGGCCTGATCAGTTGGCCAAAAAAATCACTCCTGGCCAGGTGATCGCCAACGATCATTACTTCGCTCCCGGGCAGTAAAAAAGCCTGCTGACACCAGTGACGATCGAGTCCTGGCTGGGTCGGCATGGATCGGTTTGTGGCCAAACCATGCCCCGGGACGCGCGCGTCTACTGGTGAAAACAGGCTAAACTCGGTTCAGAAGTTGGTCTCGATTGGCTAACGCTTTTTCAAGCCAGGTGACTCGGCCAATCGCAAGTAACCATACATTGGCTGGTCGCTGCGGATGATTACAAACTTACCCTGCAATTGATCTTGTTGAGCCGCTTTGTGAAGGATGCCTTGCAGTTCAGCGATTGAAGCAGTCGACCATCCGTGCAAACCGATCAACACATCACCGACGCGGAGCCCATAGGTGTCTGCCGGAGAGCCCTTACGGACTTCGGTCACATAGAGGCCACCGCGATACGACTGCTTGGTCTTTGACTCAATCCGCTGCATCGCAGCACGCGGTACCGGTTGCAATTTTACGCCAATTGTGCTCCATGCCAAAACGCGGGCTTCGTCTTCGCCTGGGACTAAGCTTGGACCGCTGGTGGTGACCGCAACCTCTAGTTCTTCGCCGTCACGCTCGACCACGATCGGCAGTGGGCCACCGTTCTCTGCTTCGATAAGAGCTAAACCGAACCCAAGCTGATCGCTGGTTGCAATGGTTCCAACCCGCAAAATTCGATCCCCAGCCTTCAGGCCATCGCGGCCCGCAGCACCCGTTGTCGACACCTGCGTGATTACAACACCATCGCCCTGTTTGGGGCCACCGGAGACAGCTAAGCCTAGGCCCAAACGGTCTTCGTTGTGAGCGTTGATCATTTTGTTGACGATATCGATCGCCTGGTCGATTGGAATTGCAAACGCGATTTGCTGGGCACCAACTCGCACGGCAACATTCACACCAATGATTTCGCCGTGAATGTTTAGGAGCGGTCCGCCCGAGTTGCCTGGGTTGATTCCAGCACTGGTTTGAATCAGGTCGCGATACTCCTGCGTGTCGTTCACAGGGACGTCTCGATGCAATGCGGAGATAATGCCTTCAGTCGCCGTATGCACGTATCCGAACGCATTGCCAATCGCAATCACCGGTTCACCCACCATCAGGTCGCAACTGGTGCCTCGCGGAATCACTTCAAGAGGATGACTGACATTCACTTTCAGCAACGCTAAGTCGCTGCGAATATCTGTCGCTACTACATCGGCGTTTGTCTGAGTGCCATCGGCCAATGTGATTCGCACTTCTTCCACGTCTTCAACAACGTGGTAGTTTGTTACCACATAGCCGCGTGGGTCGATCACCACCCCGGTGCCCATGCCGTTGACTTGACGTCCAGGGTCCGCACCTGCCATCGACGCTGCTGTTGGACGAACCAACTTTTGGCCATGAATGTTAACAACCGCGTTGCTGCAGCGGCGAATCGCCATCACGACCGGAGTTTCGCGACGATCACGCATTGGCGCTGGATCATCGCCCCAAGCATGCGAGCTCCCGATTGTCGATGCGATCCCGCAACCGAGCAGCGCATTGATAGCCGCCCAGCGGGCTGATTTCGCCGAAAACGCCCTCCAGTGATTCTTGTCTGATCCGGTGCGATAGTGCCGATCTGATAACTTGCGTTCAGACCAAGGCAAAGCAATGAAACGTCGCATGGAACCCCGCACATCGTGAGCAAATCAGCTTCGTAGATACTGGCGGCGTACCGCTTGACGTATCAATCCGGTGGAGTACCGGTTCAAGGGTTTGCATCGGATGTTCACTCAACAACGCTTCACGCGGACGATTCTTGACGGCAATGTTTAACCACCTTAACAAACCAGCCAATTGGGTGGCCTGTTCCGGCGGTTTGGGGTGACTTTGCCGCGCGTTTTTTGAAAGATGAACGAGCGGGCCGCGGGAGCTTAACGATTGGGTAATCGATAAGTCCGACTTTAGCAATAATTCGCTGCGATGCCATTTGTGTTTTTGCGAACTCCGGTAGTTGTAAGCGAAAAGATTACACAAAAGATTCAACGTTTGGGCGAAATCAGCCCACACTACTGAGCGATCGACTGCTCAGCAAGAAACTGCTGATCAATGCTATCAATCAATTCTACTATCAGACCCCAAGTTCATGGATCGGCGATCCGTTTTCAAATACGAACCGGGGACGCCCCTTGGGGTCGACGTAGGTCGTATCCAGTGGAATACCAAAATGTCGATAGATGGTTGCTGCCAAATCGCCTGGGGTGACCGGTCGGGTGTGGATCGTTCCGCCATCGGGTGCCGTCGAACCGATCACTTGGCCATGTCGCATTCCGCCGCCAGCGAGCGCCATCGACATCACTACAGGCCAGTGGTCGCGCCCATCGGTACTGCCCTGAGTGCCGATTTTGGGGGTTCGCCCAAACTCACCCATCGCAATCACTAACGTGTCGTCCAGCTTTCCGCGTTCTTCTAAATCGCTGACTAACGTGGTCACTAGATGATCAAACAGTGGCAGAAGCGGTTTTAGTCCGCGACTGATTCCACCGTACGGTGGAACGTTGTCACCATGGTTATCCCAAGTGCCGCTGGCAGTGTGATAACTCAAATCGATCGTCACAAACGCCACGCCAGATTCGACCAAACGTCTTGCCAGCAAAGCCTGCTGGCACCAGAGATGTGAACCATAACGATCACGGGACTCTTGAGACTCTCGTGTCAGATCGAACGCTTGGCGGGCCGCATCGCCGACCAGCAACTCGACCGCCTGCTGTTGGTAGATGTCCATCGCTTCCATCGTTCCGGTCGTGTCAATATCACGCCGCATCGAATCAAGTTGGCTCAGCAAATTGCGGCGTGTCGACATTCGGTCGAAATCAAGACCTTTGGACAACTGAAACATTCGCGCCGCAGATTTTTTGCCGCTGTCATTACCGACCAAATCATAGATCGGTAACTTGGCCGCATCGTTTCCTTGCAACGGGTTGTAGGCCTGTCCCAGGGCACCTGCAAAAGCAATATGAGATGGCGAGCGATAGAAGCCTACGTAAGGTGGCATGCCAGGTTGATTGGCGCCATGGTGTTTTGCGACAACCGAACCGATCGCCGGATAAGTCTTGGATTCTGGATTGATCCGCGGTTCGGCGTCGAGGTTGGCGGTTTGGAAAACCATGTTCGGTTCGTGGTTGCTTTTACTGGCATCGACCGAACGGATCAGTGTGAACTTGTCCAACATGGCCGCTTGTTTGGGCAAATGTTCGCAAATCTGCACACCGGGTAACTTGGTCGAAATCACGCCAAATGGTCCGCGATTTTCTGGCGGCCGGTTCGGTTTTGGGTCCCAGGTATCCAGATGGCTTGGCCCTCCGGTCATCCACAACAGGATCACGCTGCGGTTTTTGGATGGTGCGTTCGGACTCGCAACGGCACGCTGCTTCAGCAGTTCGGGCAGCGTCAATCCTGCAATTCCAGCCAAAGAGGCTTTGATCGCATTTCGCCTCGATCGGACCATCAGGCCCTCGGGGACGAGGGCGTTGAAGCATGTGAACGCATGAGCGTGGCCGCCGGCGGCAGGATTGAGGCGGGAGAGCATGGCGGAGTTCCGATGTTCGTTTGGCGGGAAACATCAACCAGTGAGTCTTGCCAGGTCGAATGGGTTTAGACGCCAAATCGCAACGACAAGATTTCACTCATTCCGCAGTTTATCGCTTCGTTACCGCCACTGCGCGAGCAATTTATTACCCGAGTATGAATATCCGAAAACGGTCCGCCACAGCGGAGCAGCGGCAGCCTACCTGCCATAAAAATATCTGGCTCGACCATGGTGCCATCTGTTCACGCCGGCTTTCCTTCGGCGATATCAAACTTGGCCAACGATCGATCCAGCAACTCGAGGGCCGCATCGATATGCAGCTCGGTTGTAATGATCGGTGGCGGTAGGAATCGCAGTCGCGTTGGCGATTGTCCACAGACGAATCCCAGCAGGCCTTCGGCGAACATGATATCCATCAGTTTTTTGGCGTGATCGTAACTTCCGTCGCCGGGTGTAAAGGCAATCATCATCGCTTCACCAAACGGCCCACAAATCTTGCCAGGATGTTTATCGACCAATCGTTGCAGGCCGGCGGCAAAGTAGCGGTGGCGTCGCATGTTCCAGCCGTTGTCACCAAAGCATTCTGCCTGACGCATCGCATCGAGAGCCGCTAATCCGACCGCCATCGAACTGCTAGCACCGGTAAATGTTTGGCTGAGGATCGGTGCGTTGGGTTTGAAGGATTCACGATAAAGCGTCGCACAGACTTGGGTAATTTTGCCGACGGTGACGATGTCGGCATACTCATCGAGCCCAAAGTGCTGGAACGCAAATGGCCGACTGGTACGCGAAAATGATTGCACTTCATCGAAGATGATCGGAATCCCGGCGTCTCGAATTCGCTCGCACAAGACGGCAAAGAAGTCGTGACTGCCTGGGTAGTAGCCGCCTTCACCAGCGATCAATTCGGCCCAGAAACCTGCATAGCGCCCGGGGTGACGCGCTAGCAAGCGTTTTAATTCATTGACGGCCCAGCGAAGTGATTTTTCGGGTGAGCGAATATCGAGCGCCGGCAGGTAGTCGACAGCGAGTGCGATCGGCAAGCCTTGACGATACTTCGGCCGATCGGTAATCGAAGCCAGCGCGATCGAGCGGCCCGCGAAGGCATTGTCAAACGCAAGGATTCGATCGGCCGGCGCCGCTTTGTGAAATGCCAATTTTAGCGCATTCTCATTCGCCATCGCGCCGCTGGTGCTGAGCATGCACAAAGACAACGGCGCACCACAGCTGGACGCCATTTTGATCAACTGCTGGCTCATGCGAACGCTTGTCGGATGCTGTTGCAAGTTTCCCTGCATCGCCACATCTTCGATCGCCGCATCGACCGCCGCTGTGATTGCGTCGAGGTTGCTGTGTCCCGAACCGTAGACCCCAATACCACCAATGAAGTCCAGCTTGACGCTTCCGTCTGCCAATTCGACATACGGACCGTTGCCCAAGCCAGCAGACAGGTAAGGCCACAACAAAGGGGCTCCACGAGTCGCTGCCGCTTGCGACAAAAGACTGTGATAACCTTCGGCGCGACTGTCGTCTGGCGGACGGACGTCGGTAATCTTAGCCGAATGATCGGCAACCGCTTGACGAATCAATTCCTTGGCTTGTTCGATACGTGGGTCGGATCGAAGTGCCTCGGCGTGAGTCTGGTACGTATTCTCCGTGAAAGATGTCATGCTCGGTTCAGTCGCAAGAGGGTT
Source organism: Planctomycetaceae bacterium (assembly GCA_003506095.1). GTDB lineage: Bacteria > Planctomycetota > Planctomycetia > Pirellulales > Pirellulaceae > UBA6163. The sequence goes on from DNWZ01000718.1 coordinate 13,412, forward strand.
TAAGTTGAAAGGCAGTACGGGCCGCAGACGCTTGGCAAGCGAGTTTGGGCAGGTTGCAATAGAGAAACGAAGCGAAATGCGTGATTCGGCGAAAATCAAACGTTATCGTCCCATTGCAATTTATGCGAGGACGACTCGTTGCGTAAGCCACGGGTTCAGTCGCGAGTTCAGTCTCGATCGTTCGCCAATGCGCTCGGCTTCACGATCGCTTTGGATCGGCCTACTTTGAATCGGTCGAACATCGCAACGAACGACGGAACGAGAATCGTCCGAACGTAAAACGTGTCGACTAAAACGCCTAAACCGAGTGCAAAACCGAGTTCGACGGTTCCGCGCAACGTCGAAACGGTTGCATCAACGTCGCCACCGAACCATTGTTTCATCGCCGGAAACCAAGCCGACGCGGTCATGCTGAAAAAAGTTCCCGCCATCACCAGTCCACACGCGGTAATGATGCCACCGGTTTTCGATACCGCACGCCGGAGCGCCGACAGCCAGCCCGGCCGATACTTTTGTTCCTCCAAAATCCGGGTCACCAAGTAAACGTTGTAATCTTGCCCGATCGCGACCAAGATCACAAACAAGAATAGCGGTAACTTCCAGTCTAGGCCTAGGTAGTCAGCGCCATACAACCAGCGAAAGAAAATGATCGTCATTCCCAGCGTTGCGTAGTAGCTCAGCAGCACCGTTGCGATCAAATAACTGCACAGCACCACTCGCCGAATCACAACCAACAGGACTAAGAATACAGAAATCACGACAGCCATCTTAATTCGTCGGTGGTCGCTGAGTGTCACCACGCGAAGGTCGATGATCGACGGCGTAGTTCCCGCTAGAAACACTTCGGCATCTGCCCACGGTGAAGAAGCGTCGTTCGTTTTTTCTCTTAACCATTGGCCCAAATCGATGACACGATTTGCAGTACGTATATCAAAAGGGTTGCCATCCATGACCACGTCTAAACGGACCAATCGGCCTTCAAATTCCGGCGTCGTCGAAAAGAAGTATCCTTGCGAGATTCGGTGTGTCTTCAGCGCGCGGCGTTTCCACGCATCCTTGCTGAGCAGGCTCATCGCACGATCGGGCGGAAAATCGCCCAGCGGATCATCGGCCGACCGGACGCCACTTACCCCGTCAAGCGAATACACTTCGCGTGACAATTCTCTTGCTTGATGACCAAGGTCCTCGCCCGACCGCTTTTCTTTATGAACCAACAATACGGTCGTTGGGTTCACTTCGCCAATACCGAAGTGTTCGTCTAGTTTGCGAAACCCGCGCCGACTTTCAGACGACGCAGCTAATTGGCTGCTGATGTCATAAGTCACATTGTCTTCATGAATCCAACCATAAGCCGCCGGAAACATCAACAGCCCGATTCCCACCACCAATGCTAAACCAGGCCGAGTGGTCAACCGCAGAGCGATCATGCCCCACACCCCCGCGGGTGAATCGCCAGGTCTTTGGCCGATCGGTAGATAATTCTGCTGAAGCGTCGCATCGCCAGTGTCTTCCACCAATGAATCCGTATGGTCACGCGGCGTATCGGCGACGGTCGCGTTTGCAGAAGAATATGATTGAGGCCAAAATACCTTCGGCCCGATCAAGTAGAGGATTGCCGGAGTCAGCGTCATGCAAACCGCTAAACCGATCAGCAAACAGATTGCAATCATCGGGCCGGTATGATGATACTTTCCGAACTCCGCGATCCACAGCATTCCGAGCCCGACAACGGTGGTAAACGCACTTCCTAACAGCGCCGATGACACTCCAGATAACCCGCGTGCGATCGCCGCTTCCCAAGTCGACCGCGTTACCTCTTCGCGCACCCGCGCGATCAGGAACAGGCAATAATCGGTTCCCGCGCCAAACAGAATCACAAACAAGAAAATACGGCTGGTGGTAAAAACCCGCATGTTCAATCCGGGCAACCATCCGGCTTGCGATCCGATCGTCAACCAGGCGATCACGCCTGTCGAAACCGCGACTGCCAATCCGATCGAAACCAAAGGAATTGCAATCAATAAAGGCGACCGATAAACCAATATAAGAATCGCTAGGATGATCAACACCGTAAACCATTCGGTATATCGGATTGCATCTCGAGCGGCTGTTAACGTTTCGCCACCAATCGCAGCCGATCCGGTTGCAAGCATCTCCAGTCCTGGTTGCAACATCCCTTGGTGAGCGGCCTGAGTTGTGGCGACCTGGTCATGTATCGCGGCTAGGAAATCAATGTTATGAGTCGCCGCGAGTTCGGCATCGGATTGCAGCACAATCAGCCTTGCTCGCGAGTTCAGCAAGCGTGAACCGAGAACGAGATCGTTCCAACTGAGTAAGTCCAGAAATGTCGACCAAGGGTGAAGAGAGCGTTTCTCAATAGGAATCACATTCTTAGCGATATCAGGATCCAAAATTAATGCGGACTGCATATCAAAAGCCGATTCATCATCCCGTCCGAGTCTTTGCAACAGTTGGGCGCGATCCCAATAAGCGATCGTTAATCGAATTGCTTCATTCGGAATTGATCCCTTATTCTCCGCTTTTTGTAGCGACAAAAAATAAGCTTCATCGATGCGAATGGCCTCATCCAGTGATTCGTTGGCCCGCGATAACAGGACGTCGCGACGCGATCCACCCTGGCCTGGATCGAACGGACCCGCTGATGCTTCCGCCCGTTGCAGCAAGACTTCGGCAAGACGGTGATGAAGTCGTCGCAATAAATCGAGCGCCGCCAGTTCATCCGCACGATCGAATCGACCTTGATCGCGACCGATCACAACCACAATCTGGCTGCGCGGACGATCGGTCGGAAACGCTTTATTGAGTAAGTTTTCTGCGGCAACGCTCTGTTTGTCCGCAGGCAAGTACTCAAAATCGCCGTCGAGTGCTAGCTCACTCCACGGCGGCGCGGTGCCACGCACCGCGATCGCCACGAAGATCCAAAACAACAATACCCACTTGGCATTTTTGACAATGAAAGATGAAAAACGAAGCGAAAATGAATCTGCTGTGGGTTCAAGCATTGCGTGTTTCCAAAGGCTTTTTCAAACCTTTTGCAATTGATCCCTGATCGGTGGAGGCCGATGGTGGTTGTTCATTTACCGTAGCCTCTGCACGGATTGCCAGCGAGATGGCGACGCCTAGCAGATTGGCGGGATGCAATGGCGAAACAATCATGGCAAGCTGCTGTGGTGGGAAAGTCGCAGGTGAGAAAGTTGGATCGGGATACGGCAGTATGAACGTTGGAATCTGTTTACACAAATGCTTCATAAAATGGGGTATGTCACCGGCGCAGCCCAGTCGGTCCGTGCCATCGGCGGTAAAGACGTGGGTAATATCGGTGTGGAAATATTGAAATCACGCTAGTTTTTAGAGCGTTTCCAGGCGGGCTTTGGATTCGACAACCGCTTCTTTCGCCCACAATTTCTCTTCAAACAAATCAATGATTGCCTGAAGCATTTCCCGTTGCTCCTTCGCTGGAAGGTTTTCCGCCCCCCAATCCATCCGTGCGATCAACTCAGCAACCCGTTGATCGCCTGGTGTTGGCGACGATTCTTGTAAACGCTCGATTTCGTTTATTGCTGCACGAATCATGATTTGTCGGGAAACTGTATGCGAAGGATTCGCGATTGACTGGCCGCTAGGGGCATAAACCGCTATCCACTGCCGCAGGCGATTCAGCGACGATTGGGGGGCATGTCGTCGATCTTCCATCGCCAGCAGGAAGGCCTGCTCCTCCGGTGGCAATTGATCCACCCCACCGATACGTAGTGCCTGGGCCCGCAACTTTCGGATCACCTGATAAACATCCATCTCTTCCATCGCGACAATCAACTCATTGCGCCGCGGATCTTTATCATACAGCCTTAGAAATTGATCGGCACGAGCTCGAAAGGTGTCGGTATCACCACTTTCTTGGGCTTGCATCACCAATTCATATAACTGGTCGGGCCCAGGTTTGCGCAATGCATAGATAAACGCTACAGCACCGCTGCACAGAACCGCCAACATTGCCAAAATGGAAAGGATTTGCCACACGCGACTCGGTTGGCCGTCCACTGGTGGCTGGTCCAACAATCCACGAAGACGTTCCTGGTCTTCAACGGTGCGAAAGTGGGTTGACTGATGAGCCGCGTCTTGGGTCGGCTGGGGAGGACGGGGATGGGCGACCGAACGGGGAGCGGCCGATGGTGCGGACGCCTGTTTGTTGTGTGGCTTGGCCGGTTTGCGATCAGCCGCGGTCCCTAGCTTGCTTGAGTCGCCCGCTTCCACCGTTAACTGGTCACTAGCGGCCGGTCGTGCCGAAGTGCCAGCCCCGTCGTCGAGCTGGCCGAGCGTTTTTTCGTCCACGAAAGAAAGTGAAGTCGGTTTGGCATCGTCGTCCTTTGCTGAACGATCCGAATGCGGACCTAGGGTATCGCCTTCGATGGCGACCTGTGTTGCAAGTCGATTCAGCCCCGCGCGAATCGCTTTCATTCGATTCATCACCGCGAGGGCTGTCGGTGGTCGGTCTTCGGGACGCTTTTGAAGCAAGTCGTGGATCAGTTCGACGATCTCTGTCGGCAACTCCGGATTGATCAAATCGATGCGTGCCGGGGCTTCTTGGCGCAGCGATTCGATCACCTTGGTCAACGTG
>DNWZ01000500.1 GCA_003506095.1 Planctomycetaceae bacterium
TGTATGTCAAGTTGCAGAATCGCCATCGTCTCTTAAATCCTTACCAGCGGTTAAACTTCCAATCCCATCCAAACAATGAAACTTCAAAATCCGATCAACCTGAATCGGCTCGATCGGCAATGACTTGATGACGCTGGCCGCCCATTGCAGCACTTCCAAATGAATCGACGCACGGACACGTAAATCGATCGCCGCCATCAACAACGGAAAACGGAATCTGGCTGGGACGTCAAAGTGGTCAGAGTTGTCCAACGCCCACGACATCGCAACCAACGACTCGCGAACCAGCTCGTACCGTTCTTCTTCTGCGTCGCTCATCTTGCGAGCTTGTTCAAATACTTGACTCATGCCCCTTCCGCCTCCTGCAAAACTTCCAAAGCGGGATCGACCGCTTGGCCACACGATTCGATCTTTTCGTTGATCAGGTCACACAACTCATCGTGCGACATCTGCATCATTTCGGCGGGGTCTAAGTCGTTGTAAACCAAATCGACCACATCCGATTCGCATAGCTCGGGGACAAAATACGCGATCACTTCCAGCCGCTTGTCGACCCGATACAACGCCGCAGCTGCGTGTCGCAGTTGGATCGCCGCTTCGAGCGTCCGATTGATCACTTTTGGTTCTACTTCAGCCGTTCCCATCGCATTCCTTTCAGCATTTCATCGATCCTCTGGGGGCGTGCGTCGGGCGAAGACATCTTCACCACATACTGCGTTCCGAAATCATCCTCCGACACACGCACGTGACCGGCGACCAATCGGCCGCCGGCGTCATAGATCGAGTAGTCGGCACCGTTGACCAGCAGATGACCGCACGAATCACGCTGAGCCTTGGGGTTGGTCAACGCGTCGGGCATCGTGTCTTCATTGCGAACCGGCCGGCGTGACGGCCCCGTCGCCTGTTGTTCGCCACGTTCGTTTCGTGTGGCGTGCAAAAACTCAGCGGCCACGATAACCGCCGATGTGCTGGTCACGGTCGGGCGCCGTTCGCTGGTGCGGACGATCTTGCCGAGCTTGGCCAACTCGGTCAGTCGGCCCGAGAAGACGTTTTGAGGCGTCTTATACTTTTCGGAAAGTTCAAACGCCGTGATCCCCTTGGGGCCAGCGGCGATGATTCGCGCCAACCACTTGTTTTGATCATCGCGAATGTGCGGCAAAACTTCCTGGAAAGTTTCGTCGCGAGACTTCTTACCTTCGTCGACCGGCAGGTCGAGCAACGAAGGTTGCAGGCGATGGGCCTGGTCACGGCGCGGCAATGCGGTTTTCATGATTCCACCAGTGGAGCGGGTAAACAACGGATCGGACCGGCCAGCCGCTTCGCTGCGGTTGGTGCGATCGCTGGGTAACGACTCTGGAACAACGCTTCCAGCGGTGTTCCTTTGGCTTCATCAGGAGCGATTACGCAGGTAAATCGAACGCCCCGCAGCTTAAAATTGCAGTGCAAATCACCTTTTTGGCTGAACTTCACTTCGATCGCTTTGGGGTTGATGCTCGCGACGCGAACGACACGAGTGAACCCTTTGGCCTGCAGGAGAAAATGCGACTCATACCGAGTCACGTCAGCCGTGATCAATTCGCTCGGCAGGATCCGCAGTTCGGCCGCCATCGCCGACAGCTTGGCCAGTTTGGTACTGATCGATTCCATGGCTCTTACCTCGTTTGCAGATAGGGGCCAGGATCGTCGCCAGCGGTCTGGTCAGGATTGACCGCAGCGGCTACCACGGGGGCGACATTGGAACCTTTGGCCACGAATGGGCCAAACTTATCCTTATAGACTTCCTCGCGATTGACTTCCAATTCTCGCGGCGCTTCGATCCCCAGTCGCACTTTGCCGTCCCGGCATTGCACAATCGTGATCCGCACGTTGTGGCCAATCACAATCGATTGGTCGGTGAATCGAGACAAAACTAACATCGGCTAAACCCTCGTTCCTTTGGTCCGTGGTCAACAAAAATGCAAGCAAAACATCCCACCGCACCGAGCCGCGTCTCCGCCACGGCTCGGTTATCACTCCATCCCGCCACCTATAAGAATCTGGAAATCCGTAAGACTCTTATAAATGGTTCCTCTTTGGTCGATTACCGTTACAGGTAATTGTTCGTCGTCAAAAGCCGTTTACGCTTCGCCTTATCCGCCACGCGGCGATGATTCCGCTTCGGCGCCTCATCGTCTGGCGTCGCAGCTCCGCCCAGCAGCTTGTCGAGCACCGATTGTTTGACTCGCAGTTCGCGGCGACCCTTTTTGTCAGGGTTGATGTTCACCGCTTTGATCTTCCCCGCATCGATCCAGCGGCCGATCGTCCAGCGCGACAGCTTCAGGATTTCGCAGACTTCGGGGATCGTGTAGACCGGTTCGATCAGTGGTTTTGCGTTCGTGGTTGTCATAGCAGCGATTCCTCCGCCATTGCTTTGTCCAGCAATTCGTCCTGTCGTTCGTCGATGTACTTAATCAACTGCGCGAGTTCGTGGCGAACGGTTGGGGGCGCGATACGATCGGCAACGATTTGGGCCCCGAAGGCGATGTGCCAGAATCGATCGAGGCTTTTGGGTTTGAACGCGATGCGATCGCGCATCGTGTCGAAAGTCACGCCATCGAGAATCTGAGCGAGCACATACTGGACGCATTTGATTTCGGAGCCTTGCACAGGTGTGTTGTTTTGCGTTGTCACGTGATCACCCGACCTTTGTGAATGGTGAACGTGCGCGGCGTTTGGTTTTCACCGATTCGCCGGGCAACAGGATTTTGCCGTCACGCACCTGGTCGGCTTCGAACTTGGCGCGTTCCTCCGGTGTGTCGAGGTGGCGCAGCTCGTAATAGAAAAGCATTCGGTGGTGATCGCAGAGTCCGCGGCTACGCGGCTTGCAGGTACAGCCATCGATCAAGCATTGGCCCGCAGCGACCTTTGCTTCGACTTCGGCTTGCTTGGCCCGTGTCCGATTGAACGCACCCATCAAGTGCAACTCCAAGACTGAACGGTTCATGATTCACCAACGGCAGGAGGAAAACGGCCCATGTTTTTCACGTGACCCTCCGCTGGCGCATGAATGGTATCGGCTTGCTAACTACGTTGCAACACAAATGTAACCCAATTGTGCTTTTGTATCGCTTTTGAGATGCCTTTGTAATTTGGTAAGTCGTTTGCTCCTAAATGGTTGCGTGATGGAAAATAGTCTGTAACTTTTTTTTGATGGAAAGCAACGTGAAACCATTTGAAACCGGCTGCAGGTACTGCGGACGTACAGACGCAAAGTTACGCAGAGGACTTTGCGGCACGCATTTCACGCGATTTAACCGCAAATTCAACAAATTGGCGGAAGAATCCGCAAAGAAAGCCGAGGAGTTCGAGCAGAAATGTATTGACCAAGGCTGGGTTTCAGCTCGTGCGGTTGGCGGAAGGCAGAAAGAGGACGATCCGTTTGATCAGATCGCTGCAGAAGTCGAGGCAGAGTTCGCCCGCGACCTGGGCGCAGCCGTCGCCCGCGACAAAGCCGCACAGTCCAAGCAACCGGCCAAGAAACGGTCACCCCGAAAAAAGGCGGAGTAACGCATTCGATGAGCCCCAAACCTGATCCAAATGCCAAGCGACCAACAATCGCTGAGAAATTAAAAGGGCTCATTCAGCGAAACAAACCAGAAGAACCACCCGAGAACAAATTGCTGACCCGTTGCGACAAGTGCAACAAAGCAATCATTTTTTCACCGGCCATACGCGGTACGTTCGTCGACTGCCCCGACTGTGGTAATTCGGTCAAGTTGCGAACGCGTTACGAAACAGAACAGCGTCACGCGGTGATCAGTGGAAAGCCGACCAGCGAGCCAAAAGCGTTTGTCGTTCCCAACGTGGAGTTATTGGCGAAGTCGAAGCACCGAGAGTATCGACGAACTTGCAAGCGATGCGGAAAGGTTTGGCATTCACTTCTTTCGCGCGAGAAGGAAATCACAAACCAGGGAAACGAATCTCAGTGCTTCGCATGTGTCAGTTGCTGCAATCCGACCGTGGCAGTCAAGGCGATGCAAAACAAGGCCGCAGTGAAAAGCGAACTAGGCCGATTGAGAAGTTGCCCTGAATGTGGATCAGGTGTTTATGACGAGACGGTTGTTTAGATGGCTCGATCGACGATGCGGCCGCGTCGCAGCTGGCGTTGTTCAGCGGGTTTGGCGAAAGGGGATCGGTAAAAGCACCAATCGCCGGATGGGCGTCATTTGTCGGTTCTACCCAACGTGTTCTCACTACTCGGTTGTTGCGTTTCTTCGCCACGGATTGATCGCTGGCGGCCTAATGACCTACCGCCGAGTGCGCCGCTGCAATCCAAAGAACACCGATTCATGTATCGATTTTCCAACGTAGCAAAACTACTTCTTAAAAATTTTGATTTACCTGCCACGTAAACGAAAATTTTTTGTGATCCATTCCGCACACCAGTGACCAGACGTGTCAAATCCCCCCAATAGCTTACCACGTGAACAAAACACCACGTTAGCTAGCAAAGGGGGAACATGATGCTTTCACCCGGTGAACAGGTCACGCTGACCTACCCGGATTGTACGCTTGTCGAATCGCTGGCCAGGCTCAGGCGACGGCGTATCGTCGTCAAACACGTCCGCGATCTGGTCGCCGATCCGCTGACACCAGCGGAGTTTCTGCGGCGGCCGCTGGTGCGGCGCTCGAGGTGGCTGATCACCGGGTTTGATCAGGATCGCCAATCGTGGCGTCAGTTTTACCTCGGTTCGACGCGTGAATTTGCGTCGCCAGGGTTTTTGAGGGCGGCCGTTTATCGCATCGGCGATTCGAAGCCGTTCGATTTGCTAAGCCGACCGTTCGGACCGTCGAAACTCGAGCGCCGTGTGTTGGCTCGAGTGATCGACCGCTACCAATCAGCCAGGCTGGGCCGATTGACGCTCCGGGTGTTGGCGGATGATTTTTCGGTCATTGGTTGAACCAGCTGCGAACGTACTCCGCGACTTTCGCCAGCCGTGCATCGGCGATCGATTCGCGGTACTGACCATCGATCGATGTGTCAGCGTGCCCCATGATGTGACGCACGGCGACTTGATCGCCTGATTCGTCTGCGACAGTGCGGAACGTGTGGCGAAGTGCGTAGAACCCCCGACCGGTCGGTAGCTTCGTTTTGGCCATCAGTTTGGTCCACTCTTTGGCGATCGGTGAATCGCGTGATTCTTCCTTGGCCCACGGCTGGCCACAGCGCGTGAGCAATACCCGTTGGCGGAGCGACTTGTCAGCGGGTTGTCGACGCTTGGCGATGACGGCCTGAAGTGCTTCGATCGTCTCTGGCCACAGCTGAGCTCGGCGGGCGATGCCTGTTTTGCTTCGCGCGTAGGTGATCCAGCCCGATTCGAGGTCGATGTGGCGGAACTCGAGTTCACCGCAATCACGGTTGCCCATCGCCGCGTTGATGCCCAGCAAGATCATCGCCTTCATCTGCGGCGAAGCAGCGGCGTGCAACAGACGTATCTCGGCGGCCGTGTAGAACTGTTTCGGTTTGCTGGCCCGATGCCGGCGGAAGTGAGCGGCTGATGGGCGTTTGAAGTTCGGCCCGGTGCGGACCTGTGTGTCGATCAGCTCGACGTCAAAGGCCCACTTGAGCATCGCTTTGGTGCGAGCAATGTGCCCTGCAGCGGTGGTGATGCCAAAGCGGCCCAGTAGGTGCCCACGAAATTCTTCGAAGTCGAGCACCCGCAGGGACTCGACGGATCTGGATTTTCCAATGAACCTCCAAAAGATCTGAGCGGTCTTTTGTGCGTCGTCCCAAGAGGTTTGCTTGATTTCGTCGTTGGCAACCCGTGTCTTGGCCGAATCGAGGTAGGCATTAAGCAGCAATTCGACCGTCAGGATGTCGTCCGATTCACGCGGTACCCGTCCCGCGTACAAATCGTCGCGTTGTCGGTTGTACAGGTCTTCGGCAGCTTCCCAGCCATCTTCGATACGACCGAAATAATGCGTTTTCCCGCGAATTTTCTTGGCCCAATAGCCATTTCCTTGCTGATAAAGCGGGAAACCAGGATATGGCTTTGTGGGGTGGTCATGGGTTGTCATACGTGTATCATATTCCCGTCGGTGACACGTCTGGTCAGTGCCGGGGATTACAAACGGCATTACTGACAAAAAACGATGTCAAAAAAATGTTGGTTAGTCAGTTACAAATAACCAGCGTTTTGCGGTCGGAAACGACACATGAGAGGGCGTAGCTC
>DNWZ01000621.1 GCA_003506095.1 Planctomycetaceae bacterium
ATCCAACAATTGGGGCAGCATCGCGACCCGCGAGTGAATCTGGCTGCGCGTTTCGGCGATGAAACAAACCGAATCGCGACCGGCCATGAACTCAGGATCGCTGAACCAATCGCTGATGATGCTGATGCGTCGCAAATGAGCTTCGCTCAATTGAGCGATGTTGCCTTGATCAGCGGGTACGACCATATCAGCCGCTTCGATCACGATCAGCAGGTTTTCGCGTAGCAGCAATCTCGAACAGATCGTCAGTTGGCGAAGAAACTCCAACGCCTGAGTCGCGTTGCTGATCGAGCCATGAATCAGGTTGTCGTATTCGGTGCGGCGACGCTGCAATTGGTCTTCGCGACGGGTGAGATCGCTGAGGATCAATGAATCGGTATCGAGCCCCGTTTTCCAACTGACCCATGCGTCGCGCAAACGTTCGTAATCTTTAGGGGCGACACGGATCGGCCCATTGCGTTCATAGACCAGGCGGATAATGCCGGCGATTTCAGTCTTTTCTTTCAGAAAACTGATCAGCGGTACGTACTTCGATCCGTTCCAGAACAGGTCGTGAATGTTGCCGTGCAAAACGACACATCGGGACTGGCCCGAGTTAAAGATTCGTGCCAAGCGACTGAAAAATGAATAGTTCGGCGCGATCATCTCCGAGCCCTGCGAGCTGCCGGTGGAAGCAGGAGCAGCGTCCTGTTTCGATTGGCTTTCGTCGGCGATCGGGATTTCAGGAATGTTGTTGATGAGGTGACTCCCGTCAGATACTTGCGGAACCCAAAACCGGCGTTGCTTGTCGGCACCACGGGCGCAACACGCCCTACGCACATAAACGTAAGCCGAGGAGCGACGCATGCTTGTACCGAACAACCAGCATAGCAGAGTTTGCGTCGGTCAGAACATGGTCGCGAACTGGCTGCCGATTGCCGTAATTTGGCTAGGCGGAAAACAGATTCAAAGCGGGCGCGAGAATTTGAAAAGTTTGGTAATTATTGGTCGAGCGCTTGGGTAACTCGACGCTCCGCCCGGCGAACCACGACGCTCATCCCTGCCGTAGTGACGAACAAGAGTGCGCCTCCGATGAAAGCCACGATCGCTAAACCTACCAAACGTTCGCCGACCTGATGCGATTTCCAACGTGTTTGGATCGACTGGCGATCCGTCGGTTCGAACAACAGTTGCGTGGCTGATTCGTACATCACTTCGTCGCCTGCGAAGACTTCGCCTTCGTATTGAAGGTCAGCCGACAGGTGACTTTCGATCCAGTCATCATCAATCGTAATGACCGATGCGGCATTCGCTTCGCCCAGGATCGTTTCCACATAAGTTTCGGCGGCAGCACGCAATTGCGCTGCCAACCCCTGTCGGCTCAACTCCGCCGTGCTGGCCGGTGTGGATACCACGGGCCAGCGATGCAAATCGCCAGACATGTCGGGCTGGTGATCGACCCATGATGGCCGATTGGGCGGATACGTGAACGCGACCGCGATGCTGGGTGCGACGGAGAGCGGTTTGGCCACGGATTCAGTTGCGACTTGATCGACCACTGTACCCGCGTCGGAGGTGATCTCCGCGTCGGTGCTTACTGCGGCCGACGTTTTGGCGGCGATGCCAACCGTAATGAACGCCAAGCATAGAACGAAGTTGAGACTTCTCATCGAACGATCCCCTGAGCCACGGCGGCGGTATAGTCGTCATCGGATTCCCAAGTCGCAGCGATTTGGACAGCGATCACGGCGGTTCCAGCGACCATCATCCCCCACGGTTGTGGAATCGGAATCAATTGTTGAATCAACCAGTCAGCAACCACGACAACGGCGACTGACCAGAGGCTTAAACGCCTTGATCGCATCGGGTCGGTCAATCGCCACCAGCGGACCACTGCCATCAGAATCGCGAAGTGCAACATCCATGCCGACAAACGCGGCATAGAGGCGGAATCATACAAGGATTGCGGCAGTTCGGCATCGATCAACACGCGAGTCACGTTAGGCTCGACCGGAATCATCAAATGGTTAAAAACCATATAACCCAACGCGCCCAGCAACCCGCCGGAACCGGCTAGCACGATGCGGCGGTTAAGCGGATCGCCGTCGCGGCCTTCCCAAAGTTTTCCCAATCCTAAAATGACCGCAGCGATCGAAAACCCGAGCACGGTGATCCAGCCGAAAGGTGCGATCGCCAACGCGTCGACAGATCCGTTACGAAGTCCGATCACGCCCGTGGCGACGGCACAGAATACGGCCGCGATCGCAGCGGCGATCCACGATCCGGACAACTCGGCCAATTGTGTCGATGCTCGTTTCGTGGCCAGTGTGCCACGTTTGTGTTCGCGCCATTGCTTGCGAGTCATCCGCGGAACAGGGCGACGGATCGGTCCAGATCCGTACTGGCCCGATCGCATGTAAACGGGATTGCGACTTGCATTTCGCCCAACCAACATTTGGCGAATGACATAATAAGGCACGTAGACAAAACCTATAAAGGTCAGCAGCGGCAGCATCCACTTGAGATTTCGCATCAAGATGAATGCCAACATGATGACTACTAACGTGCGAGCGGTCGGAGAAAGACGCACTTCTTTCCACCATTCNNGTCAAGTTGTGCCAACCTGTCGCCACGGCACGTGCGATCGGTTCGTCCGACGATTGCTCCACGACGTGAATCGTGGGCTGTTCGCTGGATGTAGGCGTAGAAACGGCCTGCGGTGCGATAGCGATCGTTGCAGACGTGCCGGCGGGCGATTGCCCAGGAAGTGAAACGAGCGTCGCGACCAGTGGGACCGAGTCACCGTTGATGGCGTCAAGCATCGCGCTGGCGGATGTCCAGCGTTCTCGTGGGTCTTTGCGAAGCGCTTTTTCGATCACGTCGCGATACGGTTGGGT
>DNWZ01000052.1 GCA_003506095.1 Planctomycetaceae bacterium
CGAGCCAAGTCGCGCATCATCCGCATGATCTCGCTCGCGTCGGGCGTCCCGGCGACATGACCACGCCGCCGCATTTGGCGACAGATGGCCACGATGATTTCGCTTGCCGCCTTATCCATCGCACCCGCACTTCCCGCCGTAACCATTCGCTGGTGCCAAACCGGATCGAGAATCCCGGCGGGATAGCCGCTGCGTTCATCGAGTTGTTCAAAGCTGTAAGGCACCAGCGAAACTCCGACGCCATGCGTCTCGCTTGGCAATTCGCTCAGCATCCGCCGATCGCTTGCCGTTTCTCGTTCAAGGACTTCGCTGATCAGTGCTGCTGCATGAAACGACCCGATGACCGCGGCGCAGTGAGGCGGCGAGCTTCGGATGCACTCGCGCATCGCCGCTTCTCGCAACAGGTCTCTCATTGACACTGTGGGCGAGCTTTGACGAACGGCCCAACCGAACATCAACGCCGCTTGGCGAATCGATTCCGCATCAGCAAGCATGGCGGGCGATTCGACCAAGCGTTCCCACAATTGTCCCGTGTCGCGTGAACTTGTCCGCCGCAGCAGTTCATCCAACAGTCGATGCTCAGGGGATGAAGACCGGTGCAACGCATTGTCATCGGGAATTTCCGGTGGATCGAGTTTCACTTTGGCGCTGACCGACAGGTCGCATGCGACGACAGGGACACCCTGTTTGAACGCCCAGCGGATCGCGACAAGTTCGGGCGAAAAATCGGCGAGCGGATAGAACGCCAGATCGCCGCTGTGGCTGGCCGCCGAGATCGCTACGGGAGCAACGGTTTCTTCGTCGGCGAGGTACTCGAGCCAAGCATTGAAATCGGCGGGCATTTCGACCAGCAATTGTTCTGGCTTGAACGCATCGAGCATCGCATGAATCGAGCAAGCGATCGCCGCCGAATGATGACGCACACCGATCAGCAGCGGTGAGCGGCATTCACAGAGAGACGCGATGTGATCGGAAATCTGTTTCATGCTTTTTCACCTTTCCTTTGTTTGAGACACGTCGCGCGACGGGTCCCGGCAGGGGTTGCCTGCCCAATCCAAACGGCAAAGTCGTCAATCAAAACGATACCACAGCGATTAACGCAAACAGACTGTTATCGGCCACGATTGCTCTGTCGGTCAGTCACCATCGATCACAAGGCCAACACCCCAGAGATTCAAAACCGTCTCGGACATCTTTCCCGCCACCCAGGCTAATGCAACAACCGCTCCGGCAGAAAGCTAGGCCCTGTTTTAAAAGGGGACTGTCCGCCGTTGATTTTCCCCCTACTTATCCTAAAAAAGAATTTATAGCTACTTTTCATGATTTTAGTGATTACTCTACGGCATCGCGCAAAACCATTCGCTTTTGCATCCTAGCGGCATGCGGAAATTTCAAGCATTCAATTGATACATCCTATTTCGAGGAGAGTCGCGGTGGGGTGGTTAAAAAGCAAAGGTATCCAAAGGCTTGGCGGTGGCGGTCTCGAACGTTTTGGCATTCGTTCTTGGTCGCGCGTCATGATGGCAGCCTTAGGTTCGCGGAAGGACGCTTCGGCGCTCAAATTACTACAACAAGTTTTTCGCGATAACCGATCGCTGATGACTTCGTACGAAATGTGGATCATCTACTCGCTGGCCCGCGCCCAAATGAAAATGCCTGGCGCGATTGCCGAAGTTGGCGTCTACAAGGGCGCCTCGGCCAAAATCTTCTGCGAACTCAAAGGGGACAAGGCACTGCATCTATTCGATACCTTCGAAGGTCTTCCGCCTGCCTGCGAACATGATCGCGGCATCCATAAAGTTGGGCAATACACGTGCAGCCTCGAATCGGTGCAAGAATACCTGAAGGATTATAAGAATTTGAGCTACTACAAAGGGATTTTCCCCGACTCGGCCGTGAATGTCTCGGACGATCGATTCTGCCTAGCTCACTTCGATGTCGATCTGTACGAAGGGACGAAAGCCTGTTTGGAGTACTTTTATCCGCGCATGATCCCGGGCGGAATCATGATCACTCACGACTATGATATCCTCGCCGGCGTGCGCAAAGCATTCGAGGACTTCCTTGCCGATAAACCAGAGAGTTTGATCGAAATGCCGACAACACAGTGCATGATCGTCAAATTGTCGCCTGTTTGACAACGAGCCTGTTCCTCTGCGGCAAGGCAAACGCAGAGCTCAAATTGATGACTGCGCCTGCCATTGCTTCGCAGACAACCAAGTGACAAGCGATCAAAGTTCGGCGCCCAGGGCATTGCTTCAGATCGCCTAAACGTGAGAAGAAGCGTGAGACGCTGACAAACGTTGGGTGCGACGATTATCTCTGAACGACGAGATTTCCACTGAGTTTTTGATTTCCTAAGTAGATCGCTTGATATCGTTTTGGCAAACCGATGTCTTTGTATAAGAGGTCGCCTTTCATTAGCAAGTTTTCTGCGCCCGATTCTCCGAACATCATGCGACTTTCCATAGCCGATGTCATCGTCAGTCCGACTCGGCCCGGCAGGTTGGTCTGGATCGCTCCGGTGATCGTCTTGCGACTTGGCTGTTGGGTTGCGAGAATCAAGTGAATGCCGCTGGCCCGCGCCTTGCCGCTTAGACGACTGATGCGGGTTTCGATCGCGGTTCGTTGTGCGGTCGAACCGAGCATCAGATCAGCGTATTCGTCACAGACACAAACGATACGTGGAATCGGTTGTTGGTTCTTGTCGATCAACTGAGCCAGCGATGGGCAGTCGCCCAGCATCGCATAACGTCGCTCCATTTCTTCGATCAAGTCGTCGAGAACTTCCAGCATGTCGGCTTCGGCGTCGCCAGGGAACACGACGGGACGATGCAAGTACGGCGAACCTTGTAAATCGTGAAAAGCGACACGTTTGGGGTCGATCGCAATCAGGCGAAGTTGGTCGGGCGTGTTGGTCGCAATTAGTCCAGCGACGGCGGTGCGCAACCATTCGCTTTTGCCGCTGCCCGAAGTGCCGGCAACCAGGAGGTGATAGCTGGCCGTGTCGGCCAAATCTGCTGTTCGCAATTTCCCATCAATGCCGATACCGATCAGTACCTGGGCGCATCCATGCAGCGGATCGGACGGCGGTAATTGGATCGTTTGCCACGGGACGAATTGGCGGTCAGGACGCTGAATGTCGATCGTGATCGCCGCGCCGGTTTGGATCACGGGTGGCCGTTGCAGTTTTAATCGCACCTGCAACAGATCGCCACAAGTAAGGAACTTGCGGGGATTGACGCCACGACCGGGAGTCAGCGTAAAGCGGATAAAAGTTGGTCCGACAATGGGATCACAAACAAACTTTGAATCACATCCAGCCTCCGCAAGTGCCGCACGCAGGCAACGGGTCGATTCGTCGATTGCGATCGAGGTTCTCGGCAACGGCGTTGTCGCAATCGCCGGTTCGATCGATTGTCGCGTCGATTGGGCCGGGAAATTGCCCACCGCAGTTGGAGCAGCGGCGCTAGGAAGGATATCGGAAACTCCGGCCAGTTTACCGATCAGCGATTTGAGGTGCCCACGAACTTCGGCGAGTTGTGGCCCTTGAAAAACGCGTTCCATTTTCTTGGGCAAGAAGCTGACGATCGCCAAGGAATCCGAATCGGCTTGGCCGAGCATCCATTGGTAGAGCGCGGTTTGGCAAAGGTCGGCGTCGGGCGCGGTCTTGCCGAGCTTGTACTCGATCACGCATCGTTGGCCGTGCGGTGGCGTGAGGATCGAGTCGGCGATTCCCGTCAACAATACGGGGCGAGACCAAGATGGGTCAGTCAGCTCCATCTGTAACTCAACTTCGGTTTCAAACCACTGCGTGAACTGACGCGGATTGAAACGTTCGCCGTTTTTCAATTGTCGTTGTCGGTGGTCCCAAAACAATTCCGCCAACCACCCAGTCGCTTCGCTGATCGCGGTCCAAAGATCCAGGACGGCGGAGCCGCGGCCATGCAATGCAGCGGCACCGCTGGCCAGATACGGTCCCAATTCGCGGCGGTAGGCAAAGTCTCGCATTTCGCCTGTCCAATCGTCGATCGATGAACCGCCAAAGATGGTTGAAAGGTCTGCATCGCTGGCACGCAACAAGGTCGCGATCAAGCGATGGAAGACGGTGCCGAGTTCGGCGTGCGAGGCGTTTCCGTTTCCGCCGCTGGTATCAGCGAGATAAATCTGTTTGCGAATCTCACTGACCGAGATGTCAACGCAGCGCGGATCGGTCGATATCGGTGTAGAACGGTTCATCGCAAGTTGCTCGATTGCGGATGGTTTTCATCGTTGACCTCGGGCGGGACCGAGTGGACGACTCGAAAAACGACGGACGGGTCGCCATGGATGATCCCGATGCGATCGCCAGCAACGCCAGCCAATTCAGAGATTCGTGCCGCGGCGACTCCGGTCGATTTTGCAACCGAGTCGACCGGTGCCAGCGGTTGTTCGGACAAGTAATCGAGCACTGCGTCGACTTCGGCGTGATCGGGCGACTCGTCATTGTGCCAGCCGGGCCGAGGTGGCGACCGGAACGCGTCGATCCACTCGCGAGTAACCGGATCAAGGTTCTCGGCCAACCACTGCCGAACCGTGGTGACTCCGACATTTTGGCCATCAAGGGCCAAGTCACCGCACGTTGCGTCGGCAATCAGGGATCGGACTGCATCCAGCACCGCCATGATTTCGCGAGTCGGACGCAGCAGGACGCCTTCGTTTTGGGTCAGTTCGTCTAAACGCCGACGAGTCGTGACGGCACCTGGCGAGATCGGCAGTCGACCATCGCGGATCAGCACCAGTTTGTGCAATCCAAACGCTTGGCGATTTTTCTGTAAGCGATTCAATTGTGCGGCCAGTCCGGTCATGCTCGGTTGGTTGCACAACGCGACGCCGACACGTGCTTCACCCCCCGGCCCGACCAAAACCATTTCGATGTCGCGTTGCGAGTTGTGAGGCCCAACGGGATGTTCGGTGGTCCAACCCGGTTCGACAAGCGGCAATAGGTTGGGCAACGTCGAGGAGACCAAATCGTCGGTGTCTTCGGGCTTTTGCTTGCGAATCGCATCCTCAACACGGCTTTCAAAAGCGGTGGTCAAAACCGACGACTGGTCGGTGGGTGGAGTCTGCGAAGCCGCTTTGCCACGCAATTGGTCAAAACGCGTTGCCGCCGCCTGCAGCAATTCACGAGGCGTCAATCGTGAAGCAAACAAGTGGTCGTCGTCTGCAAAAGGCCATCTCGCGTTTTCGCCAGCGGCCGATGCGGTCGCCGTGATCGCTGCGACGCGAGAACGAATCACTTGTCGCATTTGCCGTTGGTCAAGCCGCTGCAAGACCGTCTGTCCGGCCGATGTCAAACGCGGGCGGTCTTGCAAGCGAATCTCATCGTCGGCAAAGTTCGCCAGCACACAAGAAATTGCGGCCACTGCCGTTTCATCGGTCAAGTCTGAAACGGCACGGGCCAGATACCAAATCGGTTTCCGCGAAGGATCTTCGACTTCGATCGCTTCAATCTGGTCAAAGCAAAATACAATCGGGATTTGTGGACCGGCAAGGTGACACAGGGCCCGCACGGCGGCGAACGCATCGTCTTCATTGTCGGGCGCATAGTGGCTTGGGTCGACGTTTCCAAAAAGCAAACGAAAACCTTCTTCACTGACCAAACCGCCGCTGAGGTACGCGCGAACGTAACGCCGATGCTGGCCGCGAATAAACCACTCGATCACTTGAACGAAGTCGTCTCGCAGATTCAACTCCGTCGCCAGTTCGTGAAGCGCATCAATCAATTCGGGCATGCGATTCTGGCGATGATGATCCCACCAAAGTGCCAAGTCGGCGTGACCATCGCAGCGTGTGGCGAGCTGTTTAGCCAACACATGGTCGAACTGGGTCAGCCCGTCGGGCATCGGTCGCATCAGATCGGTGACCAATTCGGTGCGGATCTTTCGCCAGATTCGGCCTGACGAAGTACGCATGCGAAGGTAGACAAAAATCTGCCAATCATCTTCGAGGTCCGGATACGTTTCCGTATCCGTCAATTGTCGCTGCAACCGGGCCAACAGGTGCGTCTTACCGCTGCCCTGTTCGCCGTGGATCAACACTGCGGCGCTGCGGCCTTGGTCTCGGACGGTACTCACCGCAGCCAAACATTGGGCATAAACGTCGCCGTGGATCTCGGCCACATCAGCTGCTGCGCCGCGCCAAGCATCGGGAACGATTCCGCCCAAAAACGGGTTGGGCAACGAAGGGTCAATCGTTGCGCTGGACTTTGTCATCAGGCTCACCTACCTCCTTACGATCAACATGTCGTAAATTTTTCCACCATCATCCAGCATGCGATCTTGTCGGGCTGAATCGTCAAGCGACGCAGGGTCAGGATGCAACGTGAAATCGACCTGGCCGTTGCGTTCCATACGTTGCAAAGCCGAATTGAACGCCTCGCCAACAAGCTTGAAAGCCAGAAATCGTCGCAGCTCAACGATCGGCACGATCGAAGCACCGCCTCCGGGTCGCAGTTCCTGAACCGCGTCGATGACCAACGTTTCAGCCGACACCGCGGACTGCTTGGCCGAACCATCCCCAGCCGGATCGTTTGCGGCCGAGCCTGCAGAAGCAGCCTCGGCGAATCCGTCGGCCACGCCAGCCAGTTTACGTACATCCGCCACCGAAATTGAAAATCGTCGAGCGATTTGGTCCAGTGCGTTGGAAACTAACGCCTTGGCGTCAATCGGCGATGCAGAAAATCGCAACGAACTGCTGCCAAGAAACTTGCCAGAATGCATTTGGCCGGTGCGAACGAGCTGTTGAATCAGATCCAAGAGGTCCTTTTCGCTCAGCCCTTTCAATTTCGCTTTGAACTGCTTTGTCCAAAACGCCTTGGTTTCGAACCGGTCGACGGTTTGAGTGGTCAGCAGCAGGACCGCATAATCACGCAGCGAATGGGACCAAAAGCGATCAGCTTTGCTGCGATACGGCGCGAAGCGGTAAACGCGCCCAGTTTCCGAAAGCTTCTGAAGCGTCTGGGTCAGGTCGGGCAGCGCGACCTGGAATGGCCCAGGTAACTTCGCTCGAAGCGCTGCTGCGGTCACCGGTTCCTCAACACTTTGCAGCGTGCGAACAATCACGTCATCCAGGTCAGCGACGCGCCGCGAGTCTTCCAAAACAACCGCCAAATCGGCCATCATCGATCTCCCAACAACGGGTTCAAGCAGAGCCTATCGAGCAAGTGGATGATCGTAACACAAATGGCGGGGTCGCGAAACTTGGCGACAAAGTCATCCTAACCGGCAAAGCCCCGTTCGTAGTACCGCCTTTAGGCGGCCGGTTTTAAAATCCACCTCAACTCTTCAAGTAGGACCCTCTTCAAACGCCGCCTAAAAGCGGGACTAGGAACCACAACCCTACCTGCCTTCGCGCAGGCGATAGCCGAGCATGTTGTCGAGTTCGGGTTCGGCTTCGATCGCTTTGACAGTGCGTTCGATATCATAAGCGACACGTCGGAAAGTGATTGTATGATTATCCAAAATCACATAACAACTTCGCGGGTCGCTGTCGCGCGGTTGGCCAACGCTGCCGACGTTGACCATATATTTCATCGCAGGATTTGCTACTGAAAACCTTTGAATTGCATCTTCGCTGCGAATGAACTGATAATCGCTCGAAAAGATGCCCGGCACGTGGGTGTGCCCTTGGAAGCAGATATGCGTGATCAGCGAGAACAGTTTCTCCATTTTCTTTGGGTTTTGCGTATCCTCGGGAAACACATACTCACTAGTCGGCCCTCGTGGCGACCCGTGAACGAACAGCAGGCCATCACGCTGGACGACGCGTGGCATCTTGCAAATGAACTCCAATCGACGACGGCAATCCGCCGGGTCGTCAGCGGTATGAAGCTGTTCGCGAGTCCAAAAAATTGCCCTCTCTGCAGTATTATTGAAACCTTCAGGATCAAAGATCGCACTGCTGTCATGATTGCCCAGAACCGTAAACGCAAAATTCATCGACTCGTCAAGGCATTGGCGAGGATGAGGACCATAGCCAACGACGTCGCCCAAACAGACGATTTCGTCAACCGATTGTGACCGCACATCTTCCAGAACAGCTTCCAAGGCCGCCAGGTTTCCGTGAATGTCGCTGAGGATCGCCGTGCGGGTCAAACGAGGTTACTCCGGTTCGGAATCGAAATCGCGTTGAAGGGGGATTGAAGGGGGAATCGAAGCCTTGTGGCCACCACACCACTCCCGACATCGCGAGAGTGGTCGATGCCGACTAGCCACTCAGCTGGAGTACTCTGCGCCAAAAAACTCCTTGCTTTCGTTAACGCCAGGCTTGATCGTCCGGCTGCCTTCTTTCCAGTCCGCTGGACAGACTTCGCCGTTGGCTTCGAAATACTGCAACGCTTTGACCATTCGAACCGCTTCATCAACGCTGCGGCCCAGGGGCAAGTCGTTGACAACTTGATGACGAACAACACCCGCTTTGTCGATCAGGAACAGGCCGCGAAGTGCGACGCCGCCATCGAGCAAAACGTCATAATCACGCGAAATTTGCTTGTTCAAATCGGCGACAAGTGGATACTTGATTTCGCCGATACCCCCTTGCGATCGAGCCATGTTTCGCCACGCAAGGTGCGAGAAATGGCTGTCGATCGACGCGCCGATAACCTGCACGCCTAACGACTCAAACTCAGCGATCCGGTCGCTGAACGCGATGATTTCGGTCGGACAAACGAACGTGAAATCGAGCGGATAAAAGAAAAACAGAACGTACTTGCCGCGATAGCTGGACAGCGAAAAATCGTCTTTAAACGAGCCGTCAGCCATCACAGCGGTGCATTTGAAATCAGGGGCTTGTTGGGTTACCAGAACGGCCATAATTGTGACTCCTGTGGAGGATTTGATTGGTCGATTAAAGCGTTGTCGTGGCCGACGCAGGTGCGATTTGCAGCGTCGACGCAATTCAAACCGAACATGATCGTCCCCTGCCTTGTCGCCGACAAGGGCACGTCACCAGTTTCAGGTTTTCGGAGCGAAAAAACGCCCTCGCAGGCGACTTTCGATTCTGACAAAAGTCGAGTTTTCCATTGGTGCCAGCCGTTTTTGATTCTCCACCTCCCTATGGAAGCAACGTCCTATGTTGAGGATTACCCAAGCTTTGACCGATGCAGGAACAGCAAAACAAAGCCACCCAATAGGCGCACCACGGACACACCCCTGCAGGGGAGTGACTTTGAAGCAATCGCTGAGCGGCGGATCGCTTCCGGGGCCGCGAGTTCCAGGCGTCGCAGCGCCACCGAATCGTTGAAGTTCCTGGAAAGCGAAATTGCACCGCGAGTGCCCAAGTGGTAAATAATGGGAACGAGTGGAAGCCCCAATAGGACTCGGATTGCAAGCATCTTTTGACCTGAAGCAACGGTGAACAATGGCATTCGATTTGGCAAATGAATTGAGCGACCAGGATGTCGCATTGCTCTTTCGAACCGACTTAGCACAAGCGGGCGAGGCTCAAAACGGTGTCAAACATTCGGATGACTTCACTGCCTTGTTCAAGGAGAATCGCAGGTCGATCGAAGTCTATCTGCGAACGTTATTGCCAACCGCTGCGGATGTCGACGACATATTTCAAGAAACCAGTTTAGTGCTGTGGCGTGAGTTCCACGCATTCACGGCTGGCACAAATTTCGCCGCGTGGGCTTGCAAGATCGCTTTCAATCGAGTGAGGGCTTGGCGGGCGCGAAGATCACGGGAATCGCAAAAATTCAGCAACACACTCGCATTGGAAATCTCGGATGAATTGATTTCTAACACCGAACTTTATGACGCGAGACTGCTTGCGCTTTGCGGGTGTATCGGCCAATTAAAGCCTCAGCATCGCGACTTGCTGCGTCGGCGTTATGAGCTTGGGGAGTCGGTTGAATCAATCGCTCAATCGACAGGTCAGTCGATCGAAGCGGTTTATAAGAAACTAAGCCGCATCAGACATCAACTGTTTGATTGCGTGACATGTCAGGTAAGAAAACCCGAATAAAGTGTCCAAGCGTTGATTTTCGTCGACGCTCGTTTTATCCAACGGATCGCGATCGACTCTCGGGCGGGCAAAGGTTATCAACACAAGCAATTCCATGACGCGGCAAAAAGAAGATTGGAAGCGGTATCGCGAATTACGCGAACGGTTTTTGGATGACTATCCGCGAGCCGCCGTTCCGTTAGAACTCGAATCGCTGATTTTAGAAGACGTACAAAAAAAACGTGATTTTGTATCGCACCTTCACCTTCGAGCTGCGATTGCGGTTTGCGATAACTTAAAGCCGAATCCGCTCGCTCAATCGGTTCAAAATCCGATGTTGTCCGATCCAGTGGAACCGCAGTTTCCGGCCTGCCTTTCCAGGTCAACACGGTCTTTCGGGGCGCGAAAACTGATGTGGAGCCTCAGCTTGACAGCGGTTGCCTTGTGGTTTGCAAGCATCTTTCTGAAAGTTAAGTCAGTCGACGTTCGAATCGATGTTCCGATTGCTGTTCTGCGTTTCGCAGAAGGCTGCCAATGGGGCGAATCTTCGCTGCCAACGGTCGTTGGCAGTGATTTGTTCGCGGGACGAATGCAGTTAATATCAGGTACCGCGCTTTTGGAAATGCGAAACACCCAATTGACGTTGCAAGGCCCTGTCGACTTTGAATTGATCGGTCAAAATCGATGCAAACTCCACAGCGGTCATGTCTTGATGGTATCGACCAATGGCGGCGACGGACTGGTCATTAACGTTCCCAACGGGGCGATCGCCGACTTTGGTGCGGAGATTGGCATCCAAGTATCGAAAGCCGGTGATGCAGAACTGCACGTTTTTTCGGGTTCTGTCAAAGCGAAACACTGCACTCTCGGAAAGTCGCTGGAAGCCTCTGAGTCGGACGACATTCGGATCCAGCCGAATGCGATTCGTAAACTGAATAAAAAATCTCTGCTGATCGATCGTGGGCAACCGGTCGCCGGGTCGCTGTTGCCCAGCGCGTGCCAAATCAGTCGGGTTTGCGATTGGGCGGTTTCCTTTCGCTCTTAATGCCCCCCAAGCCGCTGGTTTCAACATTGACCTAAAACGCTCCAGCAGCGACACTTTGCAATCACCCCCGTGCAATGAGCAAAGATGCCAGAGTTGATGAGCGAAACGAAAGTCGGCGATCTCGCAGCGGTTTGTCGCCAAATGGGCCAAGCGGCGAAGGCGGCTTCACGCAAATTGGCGATCCTTGACACCGCCGTCAAAAACCGCTGGCTGATCGCATCAGCCAACCGATTGATCGACGCAACTGACGAGATTATCGCTGCTAATTCGCTCGATCTAGATGCCGCGCCCGGTTTTGGCCTCACCGATGCTGCGATTGACCGATTGCGCCTCGATGCCACACGAATCGCCGCAATCGCCCAAGGGTTGCGCGAAGTAGCCGCGTTGCCCGATCCGGTGGGCGAGGTAATGGAAGGGTTCACGCGCCCCGGCGGATTGCAGATTTTAAAAAAGCGAGTTCCGCTCGGGGTCGTTTTCTTCATTTACGAAAGCCGCCCCAACGTAACGGCCGATGCAGCGGCGATCTGTGTCAAAAGCGGCAATGCGGTGATTTTGCGTGGCGGCAAAGAGGCGATCCACAGCAGCCAGAAGATCATCGACCTGTTAACCGAAGTGGGCGACCAGTGCGACTTGCCTGCTGGTGCGGTGCAATTGGTCGCTACCACCGATCGCGATGCGGTAGGCCAATTTCTGAAAATGAACGAATCGATCGACGTGACGA
>DNWZ01000117.1:0-4040 GCA_003506095.1 Planctomycetaceae bacterium
CCGCTTCACCGAATCGCGAAGTGCAGTGTCTAGCTCATCAAAAAGCTCTGATTCATTCCACTTTCGCTTCCGTGAAAAGTTAGGCTCCCAATACCGCTCAATCTTCTGATAGGACTCACCCATCCGCACTGTCATGCGATGTCCTGCGGGAAGCTTGAAGACCTTTCGAAACGCGGTGTGAGGGGCCGGGATATATTGGTAGCGAAGATAGAGATCGATCGCATACAAGTCGATCTCACCGGTCCAATCAGGCAACTGCATCAAGGCTTGGAACTCGGATGCAAACGCAAAGCTTTTGCTATCTGTTCGGTATAGGAGCGGCTTGATTCCGAAGTGATCACGAGCGAGAAAAAGTTCTCGCTTGCGAAAATCAGCCACTGCGAAGGCAAACATCCCCTCCAGGTGTTCCACGCATCGTTTTCCCCATTCTTCGTAAGCATAGAGAACAACTTCTGTATCGGACGACGCTCGGAACTTATATCCCTTGCCTTCTAGTTCCGTTCGCAGCTCGCGATAATTGTAGACCTCGCCGTTATACGTTAGCTGGATTTGACCATCGGGTGTCGACATTGGTTGCCGTCCACCCTCATGATCAATGATCGAAAGTCGAGCGTGTCCAAGCGAGACGCTATCACGCACGAACACACCCTGTCCGTCGGGACCGCGATGACGAATCGATTCGACCATGGCACTGACAGTGACGCCGAGGTCCACGTCACCTCGGTAGTCAATTAAGCCTGCGATGCCACACATGAATGTTCAAGAACGAGGGACATAGCAAAGAACCAACAGGGAGTGACAATAGAAATTGCGTACAACACGGGCGTTTTCGGCAATAAACTCTCGACGCCAATCCACAAATGGCGT
Source organism: Planctomycetaceae bacterium (assembly GCA_003506095.1). Classification (GTDB taxonomy): domain Bacteria; phylum Planctomycetota; class Planctomycetia; order Pirellulales; family Pirellulaceae; genus UBA6163. The sequence goes on from DNWZ01000117.1 coordinate 868, forward strand.
CATTAATACTTGCATGGATTTTCATGCGGTATAGCGCACCCACGCTACAATCCTAGCTTTCGCTTTCCCCATAACCACACTTGTCGCGAAAGGAATGATCCTGACGCAACCTTGCCTTCCAGTTGCGTCGCATGCGTCACCCAGGTGGAAAGCTGTGCGTCGTAGCTGGCTTTCGTGCTTTCGAGCAAAGCATCACACTGCGCAAACTCTGCTATGATTTGTTGCAACAGCGTTCGCTGGACAACAAATGAACTCCAAGTATTGCCGTATTTGAAACAGGTGTCAGGATCGCAACTTGTATGGGTACTTGACTTTCTGAAAAGAAATATTGAGCAGCCACCCTGGGGACTTTCCAGAACTCGCAGTGGCACGAAGCGGCGCTGCGAACCGAATGTCACGATTTCGGATACTCTTGCAACTTCATACGGTAACCCCCCAAGCCAGTCAACAATGTCGTTGCGGATATTCATCCCCCGCTCTTTTTGATGATTCCATTGCTCTGGGTCCTTGCCTTGGGAAGCCAATTCTTTTTTGTATTCTTCTATCTCGAAATCAATCATCTGGTCGCGAGTTGGTTGATCGGCGGCATTGTAACGCTGCTTTAATGCTAGATCCGCCTGGTATTTATGGCCGCCGGCATAGATCGCAATCCAGAACAGTCCGCCATCTTTGCAAAGCCGTGTCGCATTTTCAATCGCACCCCACATCGCTCCGGTATGATGCAGAACACCCCATGAATAGACGAGGTCAAATTGGCCTAGCTCGTTCACGAACCGATCGTCGAGTATTGACCCTTCACGCACATTCCAAGATGCTCCGCTGCTCGCCTCTGCTAACTTTCGGGTTGCCAGTACGCTCTTGGGGTCGACGTCGATTGACGTAATGCTCGCCGCACCGCATCGCATGAGTGCTAAAGAAGACAGCCCTGATCCCGAGCCGACATCGATCACGGACTTTCCGACTAACTCCTCCTCGGGTAACCAATCGCGAATGTCCGCAACGGCACCACCAATTACTTCCTCATTCAGTGATCCGTGGAAATCGAGCCAATTTTCTCCAAATGAAAATGTTACACCGTCGCCCCGATCTACTATCGAACCACGATGGCGGATAAACGCTATCTTTTCTTCGAAAACCGAAACGTCGTAGTCTATTGATAGTTCAAGCAGGAACTGGTTCAACCGGGATCGGCTATTCTCTTCCCGCCACTGATCCATGCTCAAATGAGGAGCACGAGCGTCGTGAAACTCTGATATGTACGGTATGTCGATAGTTGAGTGGATGTCCTCAATGACATAGACCGAATCTCGGTGGAGATTTCGCTTTATGTTTTGCCAAGTCTCAATGATGTCACCGACGAGGTGGCTACCGTCGTCGATCACAATGTCGAATCGCTCGTCTCCAAAATCGAACGTTTTGGCGTCACCAATGACAATGTCGATGTTCGAGAAGTTTTTACAAAGTTTCTTGCAATTGGAGTTGATGTCAAGCCCGACAATGTTTCCTTTCGTGAACCACGAAGCCCACATTTTCAAGGAGCTTCCACGTGCGATTCCGATCTCCAACAGACGTAAGGAATGGTTCCGCAACGTCGCAAACTGCGACTGATAGAATTTCGAATATCCATGGGCTGGACCGTATTTTGTTCCTTTGTCGGATAGATAATGGTCCGCCAGCGCTGTCAGGTCCTCGGAATAGATTCGCTCAACATTCAACTCTTCAATATCGGCGCCATCCCAAAAGGTTTGTGTTTCCATTATTTACCTGATAGACTTTTCAATGTGTGAAGCTGAATCTGTTAATTTTTGAGCGACTGACCATTTTGCCGTTCTAATGCACGCCGCTCCGCTAACGTTTGCATTTGAAATGTTCAGGATGGCCGCATTGTCGTGGCGGCAATAAACGCGTTTGTAATCGGGTGAAACAACACAAATTGTTAACATGTGTTTTCCACCGTTTAGGTGCAAAGGTGGAACGTTGACACAAAGGCGTATAGGCCCAGGCTGCCGATCGGCCAATATTGTATACCCTGCACCTTTGTTTGCGACGATTTCAACAACGGGAATCATTTCTTGATTCCAGATAACGGCTTGAACGCAGACGTCGTCAATACCGTCTGAGAGCGAGATGCTCATTTCAATGCCAAAACCGTTTTCCGGGTCTACGGAAATACTTTCGCCGATACTTGCGACGTGATTCTCGGATGTCACAGTCACCTGCGTGACGGTTGCGTCTCCGGAGCCGGTTATGTGCCCTTCTGGGTTCAGTTGGCTTTCGTAATACTCATTAATCCCACGCCCAACGTCAGAACCTAGATAGAGTACATTGCCATGGTCGAGAACCATTGCCGATGTTGAGACGCGAAACACTTGCGGCATTGAGTGCGAAACGAAGACAACTGCGCTGTTCTCTAAAATGTCCGCCATTGCATTGATGCACTTGAATCGAAACGCCGCGTCTCCGACTGCTAGCACTTCGTCGATGATCAAAATGTCTGGTTTCAGATTGACGGCGACCGCAAACCCAAGCCGCACACGCATTCCCGAGCTGTAATTCTGCAGCGGCATTTCAAGAAATTGTTCAAGCTCTGAGAAGTTGACAATTTCATCGTATTTTTTGTCCGTCTCTTGCTTTGTAAATCCCAGTAGCGCGGCTTGATTGTAGATGTTTTCACGGCCGCTAAGGATCGGATTAAAACCGGCACTTAATTCGATCAACGCTCCGACGCGTCCTTTCATGGTGATCCGGCCGGTGTCTGGACGCAAAAGGCTGTTTAAGATCTTCAGCAGCGTGCTTTTTCCCGCTCCGTTGTGGCCAATCAACCCGAGGCATTCGCCGCGGCGGACTTCGAAGTTGATGTCTTGCAATGCCCAGAACTCGCCGGGACGGAGCTCTTTCTGCTTGAATGCGTCGCTTTCTTGGTCGGTGTCGTGGACGAAGGGGTTGAGCGAATGCATGACGTCCTTCATTCCATACCAGAGCGAGCGCTTCAGCGATCGGCTGAACTTTTTTGAGACGTGCTCGGCTTTGATGAGGAGGTCGGACATGCGCTTTGCGGTGCTTAGTGCTTGGTGCTGGGTGCTGGGTGCTTGGTGCGGTGTGCTTGGTGCTGGGTGCTTGGTGCGGTGTGCTTGGTGCTTAGTGCTTGGTGCTTGGTGCTTGGTGCTTAGTGC
>DNWZ01000117.1:4067-4501 GCA_003506095.1 Planctomycetaceae bacterium
GTAGCGGATGAAGCCGCCGATCTTGGCGTGTGTTTTTGTTGCTAAGTCGTACAACTGGTCAAAGGTTTCGGTTGTGATGTAGTCTTGGTCCAACGCTACGTATAACTCGCTTTTGACTTCGGTGCAGGAACGCTGGGCGTATCGTAAAAACTTGGCAAACTCGGCGTGACTTCCACCATCAAACCCTTCTGCGATGTTGTGCATTACGGATCCAGATGCCCGCTGTATCTGATCCTTTAATCCATAGTCGCGACTGAACGCCCCCTGCTTGGTAACCGCATAAACATGCCGAGTTGGTTGCCGCGCCATTTGCCAACTTTCGATGTCCTCAAATCGCACGATTTTCACGTCAAACCCACCCTTTTACGTTTTCGCGTTTCCGATTGGCCCGTGCCTCGTGCTTTGTTTAACCAATCACTAAGCACCAAGCACCA
>DNWZ01000616.1 GCA_003506095.1 Planctomycetaceae bacterium
CTTCCACTTCGCTCCCGCCGTAACGGCCGTAGATCACGACATCGCCAATCTTAACGCTCAATTCACCACGGTTTCCGCTGTCCAGCAACTTGCCCGGACCAACCGCGATTACGGTGCCACGCTGTGGCTTTTCGCGAGCCGAATCCGGCAGCACGATACCGCCAGCAGTGGTTTCTTCCGCTTCGCTCGGCTTGACAACGACTCGGTCATCCAGTGGACGCAGACTGACTTTGGCCATAATGAAAAGTTCCTATACTATCTGTTTTTTAGTTTGTTGGTCTGTTTTGAAATCTTATAAGGTTGCGATCGACAAAGATCTTTAGCAGCGTTCCTTCGTCGTTCGGCAATCCCCAGTGCGGCATCGGGCATTTCAAGTCACGCCGACGCCGCTTCGAAAGCACTGTCCATGAGTGCTACATCATTCCAGGCATGCCACCCATTCCGCCCATGCCACCCATTCCGCCCATGCCACCCATGCCGTGGTCGTGGCCATGATCGTGGCCGCCGTCTTCTTCTTCGGCGGGTATGTCACAGATGCAAGATTCGGTGGTCAACAACAGGCCGGCAACACTTGCAGCGTTGGTCAGCGAAGTGCGAACAACCTTGGCGGGATCGACAATGCCAGCGGCGATCATGTCGCAGTAAACTTCGGCATTGGCGTCATAGCCATCGTTCTTGCCCTTCATTCGCATGACGCGATTGACCACCACAGCACCGTCCAAACCGGCGTTGCTGGCAATCGCTCGCAACGGATAGTCAAGCACGTTGCGGATGATGCGAACACCTAAGCCTTCATCGCCAGGAGTCTCGCTGAGCAGTTTCTCGACCGCTGGCTTGCAGCGCAACAGAGCAACTCCACCGCCGGGAACGATCCCTTCTTCGAGGGCCGCTTGTGTTGCGGCGCGAGCATCGTCCAATAGCGCTTTGCGTTCCTTCATTTCGGTTTCGGTCGCAGCACCCACATTGATCTGGGCCACGCCGCCAACCAATTTGGCCAAACGCTCTTGCAACTTCTCGCGATCGTAATCGCTGTCGGTGTTGCTGATTTCGCGACGAATCTGTTCGACGCGAGCGTTGATCGCATCTTTCTTGCCGGCGCCGCCGACAATGGTTGTCGCTTCGCTGGTGATACGAACCTTCTTCGCACGTCCCAGATCGGTCAATTTGACGCTTTCCAAGTCGATGCCCAGGTCTTTGAAAATCGCCTGGCCACCGCACAGCGTCGCGATGTCGCCAAGAATCGCTTTGCGACGGTCGCCGTAACCAGGCGCCTTGACCGCAGCGACTTGCAGAATGCCGCGCATCTTGTTGACGACCAGCGTCGCCAATGCTTCGCCGTCGATATCTTCAGCGATGATCAACAATGGCTTGGACGATTTGCTGGCTGCTTCCAACAACGGAATCATCTTCTTGTTGGTGCTGATCTTTTCTTCGAACAACAGCATGTAGCAATCGTCGAACTCGACCGTCACGTCGTCTTGATTGGTGACGAAATGTGGCGACAAGAAACCACGATCAAACTGCATCCCTTCGACAACGTCGACATAGGTTTCGTTGGATCGCCCTTCTTCAACGGTGATCACGCCGTCTTTGCCGACTCGCGTGAACGCGTCTGCCAAGACTTGGCCGATTTCGGGATCGTTATTGCCCGCGATCGTCGCCACTTGCTTGATGTCGGCCTTGTTCTTCTCATCGATCGGCTTTGATAACTTGCCGATTTCGGTGCAAACCACCGCGACGGCCTTGTTGATTCCGCGCTGCAACGCCATTGCGTCAGCACCGCTGGAAATCGCCTTCAGGCCTTCACGGAAGATAGCTTCCGCTAAAACGGTCGCCGTTGTCGTACCGTCGCCAGCGACATCGTTGGTCTTGCTAGCGGCTTCCTTGACCAATTGGGCGCCAAGATTTTCAAACGGGTCATCCAGTTCGATATCCTCGGCGACGGTCACGCCGTCCTTGGTTACCTTCGGACTGCCCCAGCCTTTGTCGAGCACCGCATTGCGGCCGCGAGGACCGAGCGTGCTGCGGACGGCCCGGGCCAACTTGCTCACACCGGCCAACAACGGCCCGCGGGCATCGTCGTCGAAAACGATCTGCTTTGCCACGACGTCTCTCTCCTGTTTCGTTTCGCTTCGAGTGATTGAAAGTTTTTTTGCTTGGCCCACTGCACCCCAATCGAGCCTTTGTTCCTCCGGTGTCGCTTGAAAACTTCCAACCGGAACTTCTCAAGCCCACACACAGCGGTGACATCGATGGCAGACGGCTAGCCAATCACGACTCTGCAAAGCAAGCGGCGTGCCGGGAACCGGAAATGAGGTTGTAAACAATTGACAGCAAACAACTTGCGTCTTCAGGATGATTCGAAGCGTGCTTAAGGCAGTTCGGGATTCACACGCCGAATGTCAACCTGGCAGCCTTATCCTGGTCGCCTTGGCATCCGGTCTATCGTCTAGCCCCTCAGAAATCGCATCGCACACCGTGTCGACCAGCAGCTGCGTCTCGTCCTCGCTTATCGACAGGGGCGGCATCAGTACAACGACATCGCCCAGCGGACGAATCCACACGCCACGCTCCATCGCGGCTTGGCAAACGCGATTGCCAACCTGCTGGTCCGCTGCGAAACGCTGGCATCCGTCGCGTTGCTCTACCAGTTCGATGCCGACCATCGTGCCACGCTGGCGAATGTCGCCGACGTGACGATGTTTTTGGATCTCGACCAATCCCGCTGCGATCTGCTGCGCCCGCTGGCTAGCGTTTTCCAGCACCGCTTCGTCGCGGAAAATGTCAAGCGAGGCGATTGCCGCAGCGGCCGCTAGCGGGTTGCCGCCAAACGTGTGGCCATGAAAAAATTGTTTTCCCGCCGATCGTGGCGCTAAAAAAGCATCGAATACATGCCGGCGGGCAATCGTGGCAGCCATCGGCAAATATCCACCGGTCAAACCCTTGCCAAGGCACAGCAGATCGGGCACCACGGATTCGTGTTCACAGGCAAACATTTTGCCTGTGCGGCCGAACCCCGTCGCCACTTCATCAGCGACCAGCAAAACGTTGTGAGCATCACACGCTTGGCGAACGCGTCGCAGGAAACCGTCGGGGTGAACGACCATTCCTGCCGCACCCTGAACCAACGGCTCGACGACCACCGCCGCCAAATCGTCGGCGTGTTCGCAAATCAGAGCTTCCATTTTCGCGGCGTAATGTTCCAACGCCGATTCGGCCGTTACGCCTGCGGGCAATCGGTAGGTGTCTGGCAACGGGCCCCGCAGCGGCTGAAACAGGATCGGCGCGAACAGTTTGTGAAACAGCGGAATATCGCCCAGCGAAACCGCACCGGTCGTGTCGCCATGGTAGGCCGCCCCTAGCGATAGATAGCGAACCTTATTGGCCAGTTCGGAGCAGCCTTCCGATTGCGATTGGAGGTGCCAGTATTGCATCGCCATCTTTAGCGCCGCTTCGACCGCCGACGAGCCATCGCTGCTGAAAAAAACGTGTTGCAAATCGCCCGGCGCGATCTCCGCCAACCGCTCGGCCAATATCGCCGTCGTCACGCAACCCATCCCGATCGATGTGACGTGTGCAACTCGCGAAAGCTGGTCGATGATCGCCGCATCGATCCGCGGGTGTCGATGCCCATGAACATTGCACCACAAACTGCTGACACCATCGAGCAGGCGTCGGCCTTTTGAATCGATCAACCAATTGCCTTCGGCTCGCTCGACCAACAGCGGTTCATACTCGGCCATCTGCGTGAAACCGTGCCAATGATGAAAACGATCGGCATCAGCAACCGCGTCATTGGTCAAGTCATTGGCGTGTGTTTCAACCTTTGCGAATCCACGCATCAAGCTTCGTCCGATCTTCCAAAGGGGCTTCCCCTTTTTTAAAACACGTTCTAAGGATCAATCTGGTGTGTCGAGGTAAGGATCTTGGCCGATCTCGCGTTGCATTTTTTTACGTTCTTTTTCATGGTGCAACAACACCATGCGATCGCGAAAATGCTTCCGTTCGACCTTTGCCTGAGCCTTGCGAAACAAGGATGCATAGCTGTCCATCGCACCAGGGGTTGCCAGGCCTTTGTGTTTCAAGCTTTCACTTTTCACCGGTCCGAATCCGTTCTTCAAAATCTCATCATCCAGTGATAAGAATTGTCGATAAGATCCACGATCGCCTTGGCGTCCACAACGGCCGATCAATTGTCTGTCAATTCGCGCCGCGTCATGCAATTCGGTGCAAATGACATGCATACCGCCTAACTGTTCGATGCCCGAATCGAGCTTCACGTCGGTACCGCGTCCGGCCATGTTGGTCGCGACTGTGACACGCCCGCGATGGCCCGCTTGCGCGACAATTTCCGCTTCTTCGGCCACCTTGTTGGCGTTAAGTACTTCATGGGCGATACCGACTTCGTCAAGCATCCGCGATATGATTTCACTTTTGTCAATTGAACGTGTGCCGATCAGGATCGGGCGACCAGCAGCGTGAATTTCCATCACTTCGCGCACGATTCCGGCAAATTTTTCTTGGGCCGTACCGAATACTTTATCGGGCAACCGCTCTCGCCGCGGTGGCCGGTTCGTCGGTACGCGAATGACCGGCGTTCGGTAGATTTTCTTCATCTCCGCGGCGCTGCTGGCCGCGGTACCCGTCATGCCACCCAAGTGTGGGTATCGCAAAAACAGATCTTGGATCGTAATCCGCGCCGCCTGACCGGTCGGCACGCTGATTTCGATCTGCTCTTTGGCTTCGATCGCTTGATGAATCCCGTCTCGCCATTTGCGTCCCTCCGCCAATCGGCCGGTGAACTCATCGACGATCACGATTTCATCGCCACCCTTCTCGCTCGGCCGAACCACATATTGCCGATTCAATATGAACTCGCGATGAACCTTGATCGCTCGCTCGGTAAACTCATATAAATCGACCAATCCGATCGTACGCACTAAATCTTGCTTGGGCAACGAGCGAACCTTCTGGCGGCCTTTGGCTGTCAACTCATATCGCTTGGTATCGTCGTCAATATAGAAGTGCTCTTCGATCACATAGTTCGGCGCATGCGCTGCAGCCCAGCGATACGTTTGGACAATCTGGTCACGCACGGTGTCTTCGATCGATCCGATGATCAGCGGCGTTCGTGCCTCGTCGATCAGAATGCTGTCCGCTTCGTCGACCAAACAATAATGCATGCCCCGCATGACGACCGAATCGCCGGATTGGTTGAACCCGCCGCCTTCACCCAACATTTCCGTTTCCAGACGGTTCTGAGCCCGCATCAAAAGGCGGTCACGTAAGAAATCGAATCCGAACTCTTTGGCCGTGCCGTAAGTGATTGCCGCAGCATAGGATTTTCGCCGCGATGTTTGGTCGTCGGGCGTTTGAATCACGCCGACCGAAACGCCCAGCATGTCGAACAGGGGACGCATCCACTCCGCGTCACGTTTGGCTAAGTAATCGTTTACGGTCGCCAGGTGAGCCCCTTTGCCGGACAACGAATGCAAAAAAAGCGGCAGGGTTGCCGTCAACGTTTTTCCTTCGCCGGTTTGCATTTCTGCGACGCAACCCTCGTACAACGCGATCCCGCCGATCATCTGAACGTCGTAATGCCGCATCGAATTGGCCCGGCGTCCCGCTTCGCGACACAGTGCATACGCTTCGGGCAACAGTTCAACCAGCGGTTCACCGGCCATCGCTCGGTATCGCAGCGCCAAACTTCGTTTCTTCAACGCCGCATCAGGCTCTTTCACCAGCGTCGGTTCCAGTTCATTGATCTGGACTAGCAATCGCCGCCAACGTCGCATGCGAAACGAAAAACGACCGAAACCAAGTTTTTTCAGAGCGCCTTGCGGGTCAATGGTATGTCGATGCGATTCTGGCGCAGCGGGAGACAAAGGATTCTGCGCCCCCGTGCTATTTGGCCGCTGAACAGACATCGAGTCGACCGTCGTGGGGTCCACGCCTGCGGCCATGGCGTTAATGAGCGCATCGCCAGTCAATTGCGCCGCTCCAGCGGGCAACGGTGGATCCGGATCCGGGTGTGGCAGCGTACGGTCAGTGGATGACGACATGCGAGTCAAGTTTTTTTGAGAGTTTCGGCGAGGTTCGTCTCATTTTAACGCAATTCTCGGCCGGGGAAGCCTCCAAAATGGCACCTTCTAGCACCAAGCTGCGTAGTCTGGGGAGAGTTTGCCCGCCGTTCCGAAGGTTTTGGATACAACGATCGAAACTGTCGATCCTCATTTCCGGGTCGTAGTAGTATTCCCGGGCCTTCGAGAACCATACCATGAAAATCGATTTGCGCAGGTTGACTTTGGCGGCATTCATGCTGTCAACCTCCGCCACCTGTAGCGTTTTTGCAACTGCACAAAGTTTTGTTGGCGATTCCGAAGCCGACTACTACGGTGCGCAGGGCGGCATCGTCCTAGACGCTGCGAACAACGAATCGCCTGTTAAGACAGTCGCTGCCGTTGACGAAGACGAAGCTTGGGCCATCGTGGCGGCGAAAGATACCGCCGTCCGCCAAGTCGCCGCATCGGTGTACATCGGTGACGACGTCGCACCAGCTTCGGGTGTCAGTTCGCACAGCGATTTCGGCTACGCGAACTCTCAATATGGCGCATCGATCTCGGCCGGGCAGAGCCTGCGGTATGAATCATCGCCTTGCGGTGGCTCATGCGGCGGTTCATGCAACAGCGGTTGCGACGCCGGACGAGGGCGGATTGGCGCGGCAGTCTGCAAGGACGATCCGACGGTATGGATGAAGGCGGAGTTTTTGCTGTGGTTCCCACAAGAACGCAATACACCGCCGCTAGGGGTGCGAAACGCTCAGCCACTCGTGCCAGCCCTCACTCTCTCCCCCACGGCTACACCGTTCGGAGACAGTTTCGGTGGCGACCTAGTACCTGGGTTCCGTGGTGACATTGGTCGATACTTCGCCGATGGTGACTTCGGCATCGGTGGCCGCGTTTGGGTGCTCGGCGATGACGAAGACGACCTGAACTTCGGCGGAAGCGGCTTGGGCCAATCGCTCGGCGTGCCATTTTTCAACACCAACCCCGATCCGCTTTTCTTCGGTGAAAATGCGGTCTTCATCGGTTTCAATGATGGAGCTCCTCAAAACGAAGGCAACGTCGCGGTGCGCAGCACGCTAAGTATCGTCGCAGCCGAGATCTACGGACGTGCCCTTCTGAGCAAGAGTAAGAATCACCGCTTTGAAATGCTCGGCGGATACTCGCACTTCAACATTAGCGACGATCTAAACATCAACATCCAGACGACGAACACCGCCGCTTTGCAGACGGTCTTTAACGACTCGTTCAGCACTCGAAATGAGTTCCACGGCGGACAAATCGGCAGCGAGATTTCGGTATCACGAGGCCGTTGGACTGCAAGCTCGCTGACCAAAGTTCACTTGGGCAACATGGCACAGCGAATCAATGTCCAAGGCAACACCGCCCAAGGTGTTCTGCCTGCTGTTCCCGCTGTTGTTGCTGGTCAAGGCTTGTTCGCTCGCGGTGAAGTGCTAGACCTAAATGGATTCAAGCGTGACGTGTTCGCCTTCGCTCCCGAAATGAATCTAAAGGTCGGCTATCAATTCCGCGATCACGTCAACCTGCACGTCGGATACACGTTTGTTTATTGGAACGATATCGCCCTGGCTGGCGATCAAATGGACCGCAGCGTGTTCGTCGACACTGCTAATTTTAATGCGAGCAACACGACTCGCCACGTCGAAGCTCGGACAGGCGGATATTTCGTCCAAGGCATCGACCTAGGTGCTACGATCACCTTCTAGTTGGTCCGTTCACTGTCAGTTCGCGGCGACTGGTGCCGGGAATCATCACCGCCGTTCACTTACGATCCATCGATACGTGGTTCGCTTTCACAGCGAGCCACGTTTTTTCGTTTTGTCACACCCCCCAGCACAATGCGCTATTGCCACTTTGCAACTCGACTTTGTGAAAGTACGATGACGGTCGTCTCGATCGCGGGTGTAACTCAGTTGGCAGAGTGACAGCTTCCCAAGCTGTATGTCGAGGGTTCGAATCCCTTCACCCGCTTGGTTTTTATGCTCCCGCCAAAACAACCGGCAGGTTGAGGCTGATCAGGACTTATCCGGTCCACCCTTGGTTGTGCTTGTCTCGCTTTTGCGATTCCTCGCACGTTTGCGGCGGTTTGTCACGCCAAGCATCCCAGGAAAGACTCGCCACGAGAGGCGAGCGCGGTTTAGGCGTTCGTCGATGTTTAGAGAACACCGACCGCGTAAATCAGCTTCAATCCAAACTTTGAACGATCAAGAGATTTGAAGTCGTCCCGCTTTGAGAGCTGATATCAACAACGAGGTTCGACGTTGGCTCGATCGAGCTTCCAAACGTCGATGTTTGCAGTCGCCAATCTTATCGATTAAGGAAGCGCGATCGAAGCACCGGCGATCGCGGCCGCTTCGACAATCGCTGCGTTGCGAACGTAAGGTGGCCGTTGGATGTATGGGTAAACACAGTCGCCGCTGCGAAAATGTCCCATCTTGTATTCGCATTCACATGCTGGTCGGACCGTCATCAGGTAAGGCAGCATGGGAACGGTTGCAAAAAATCTTGCTCCACTGATCATCGGTGTCAGTTTTGGAAACCGCTCGTGTCCATGCCGCTCCAGCATCACGTCTTCGAAGTAAAGTGGATGTGAAAAGGTGTTCGCCGCCGCAAATTCCAATCGGGACATTTCCCACGCAGCATCGCGTTGGATGGTTTGCTCGCGCAAAACCTCTTCAACTCGTTCCGCCGGGCCGGTGTAAGATTTTGGCAAGCTGCCGTTGCCAATATCAGCCGTGGCAGTCGTCGCCGTCGTGATGGGCGGCAGCGTCAACCGACCTCCTTCAGTAATCTTTGGCAATCGCTCGTTACCGCCAAAGATCGACTCGCCACCCAATTTCGTCGCATCGCGATCAGCGTCTGTCAACGCCGGTGGTTGTGACTTGATCAAGTACTTACCGATACCTTCCGCGTCAGCGACCGATGTCGAGAACAAATTGCAGGTGAAACCGAAAGCTGCAATTGCTTGAACGAGCCTTGTACGATTGTAAGCCCGTTTAGCTGCTCGACGTTTCGTTGTTTGACGTGCTTTCGAGCCCGCCGTCTGTGTCGCTGATTGATTGATCGACATGACAAGTCCCTCTGGTCATTTCTGGAACAACTGGCCGTTGAACCGATTTGTTCGACGAACGTCCCAAGACGTTTACCTTGGTTCATTCGACGGTTGCTGTCGTAATCCAAAGAACATTTGCCATAGCAATCAGAACCGGCACCGGCGTCAGCGTTTACGCCAGCGTCATTGTTTGACGTAAATGGTAGTCTGAGTGTTACGACCCGGCGGCGCAAGCGATACAATCGGAAAACCTTTCCGACCGAGTGGCTGCTCGCCGCGTGACTTGTGGCCAGCAGAGGCAGGCTGTTGCTAACTCGACAATCCAACTGTGAAATTGTCGATTTGCGATACCACCGGAATGTCAGCAACGGAAAACGAAATGGTGGGCGTTCTGGCATGCAAGGGCGTGATAAGTCACGCCAAAAGGATTTTGCAAAAAATTATCCAACCTAGTGTCTCAGTTCGACGTATGCTTAGGTGTATCGGTTGATGAAGGCAGTGAGCCGGATTCGACAAGAGACGGAGCTGCCTCAGCACCCGATGCGATGTTCGACTTGGTCTGTTTGGCCACGCGCCGCAAGTCTCGATCCTTATCTAATCTGATCACTTTGTCCTGCTTGAATCTGGTTGAATCCGCATTCTGACAAAGTTTGATCCGGGGAGGTGGAGCGAGTACTGCTTGCAGTGCTGGCCGATAAATCAGCGGTCGTTCCCTCATCTTTTCATCGGGAGATCGTGTCATGGGTCATATGATTGGCGACATGGCGGCACAACTAGCAGCCGCGGCCTCTGAACCTGTTGGTATCGCTCATTACTCCGGTATCGCAGCGCATGGTTTGCTTCGGCATGCCGCAACTGTTTTGCCCCATCGGACCGCGATCCGATACGGACGCCAGCAGTGGACTTACGAGCAATTGAATTACGACGCTGTCCGGTGTGCTGCGATGTTTCAAGGCCTTGGTCTTCGCCCCGGTGATCGCGTTGGGATTTTATTGCCGAACGTCCCCGAGTTTATAATCGCAGCGAACGGCATTTGGCGAGCCGGTGGGATCGTGGTTGCGCTGAGTCCTCTGATGGTCGAGCGCGAGGTTCGTGAGATGATTAAAGCGACCGCTTGTCGTTTTGTTGTCTGCCTGGACATGTTGTCTCATATGATCGGGGTTGGCGAAGTCAACACTCCGTCGCGTCCGGCCTTTAACGAGACACTCGACTCGATCAACGGTGCTGCGAAGGACTTGAATCATGACAAGGAATTCGCCTCGACAGTCGAAAAAACCTTATTGGTTTCGATCCGTGAACATCTGCCCGCAGTCCAACAGGTCGGTTACCTGTGGATGCGTCGCCAGAATACCGGCATGTGGTCGTTGCCGACCGGCAAACGTACTGCGTGGTTCTGGGAAGAAGTGGATAAAACGCACCGTGAGTGGGTACCCGTTGCGATCGACCCGGTTCATGATGCGGCCTACATTCTGCCAACTGGTGGAACGACCGCGAACCCCAAAGCGGTCACCCTAAGCCACCAAAATCTGGTTGCCAATGCGTGGCAGCAATACGTTTGGACCAATCGCCTGTTTGGTACCGAGACGATGCTGGCTGTTCTGCCATTCTTTCACAGCTATGGACTCTCAGCGACGGTAATGGGCGGCGCGGCAATGGGCGCAACACTGATTTTGCACCATCGCTTCAACACGCGACAAGTGATTCGTTTAATCGAAGAAGAACGTCCAACGGTTTTCCATGCGGTACCAGCGATGTTGACCGCTATGAATGAACGCTTAAAGTCTCATCCTGCCAATTTGAAATCCTTGCGCTGGGTGATCTCCGGTGGTGCGCCGTTAGAGCCCGAAGTGGGAATGGAGTTCGCGGCGCATAGTGGCGCATTGGTCGTAGAAGGTTATGGGCTTTCCGAAGCTTCGCCGGTCACTCATGTCGGGCCGCTCTATCAACCGCCTCACTATGGCACAATCGGCATGCCATTACCGGAAACCGAAGTTCGGATTATCGATCCCCGGTGCGATGCGATGTCAACCGACGATACACGTTGGGTCGCTTCGGACGATCCGATGGCGGGCGACGATGAGGCCCAAGCCTGCGATGTTTCCTCCGGTGCAGTCGGAGAATTGGTTGTTCGTGGACCGCAAGTCATGTTGGGCTATTGGCGTGACGCACAATCGACATCCGAAGCGATTCGTGATGGTTGGCTGCACACCGGTGACCTGGCTACAGTCGATGCAGATGGTTTTTATCGAATCGTTGGCCGCAAGAAAGACTTGATCATCACGTCAGGATACAACGTCTATCCGGCGGAAGTCGAAGAAGTTTTATGCAATGTCCCCGGAGTCGTTGGCGCGGCTGTCGTTGGGGTTTTAGATCATGCATGTGGCGAAGTGGTTAAAGCGATTGTTCAGATGCAACCCGGCGCGGTCTGGGACGAAGCGGCTCTGCGGATCGCATGCAACCAGCACCTTGCCAAGCACAAGCGACCTCGTATCTATCGCCGATGCGAAGGAGAGCTGCCACGCAATTTTCTCGGAAAACTGATCCGTCGACACCTGCGAGACAGCTACGCATTGCCTTCCGGTCGAGACGGGTCAATTCGTGATTCGGTGAAGGATGACGTAGGAATCGCGTCAAACGAGAAACCAGAAGCGACCAAAGGAGGAAATCATGAATAATCTCACTCGCCCCTTAGCGGTTCTCAGCGGCGCACGAACACCATTCTGTAAAGCCTTTACAGAAATGGCATCGCTGACCGCAGTCGAACTCGGGACACACTCCCTTCAGTCTGCTATCAAGAAATTGGGAATCACGCCTGACGACCTTGACGAAGTTATCTTCGGCAACGTCAGCGGCCAACCCGATTCGGCAAACTTGGCCCGTGTGATCTCGCTTCGCTCAGGTGTGCCAGAAGATCGAATCGCTCACACGGTTAATCGCAACTGTGCTTCGGGCATGGAATCGATCATCGCAGCGTGGCATTCGCTCCTGCATCAGAGCACAGTCAACGCAAAACTCGGGCATGCTGTTAAACCACGATTGGTTGCCGCTGGCGGTACCGAGTCGATGTCAAACATTCCCATGTTCTTTGGCACGGAAGCCAAAGAGTTTTGGATGCGATTGGCACGCTCGAAAACACTGGTGCAAAAGTTAAAAGCGATGGCGAGTTTTCGGACTCGCATGTTCAAACCCGTCGTGGGAATCGAACTCGGGCTAACCGATCCGGTATCGAAAATGAATATGGGGCAAACGGCCGAACTGCTTGCAAGTGATTTCGCAATCACGCGGCATGAACAGGACGAGTTCGCACTTTCCAGCCACCTCCGCGCAGCCAACGCTTCAAAGCGATGCTTTATGTCGGGCGAAATCGTTGCCATAGACGATTCCAGTGCGATCGGAACAGGCGATGCATCAGCCATGGCGACGATGATCGCCAAGGACAATGGACCTCGAGCCAATCAAACCTTGGAACAACTTGCAAAACTGCGTCCCCTGTTTAAACGCGACTTGGGATCCGTTACCGCTGGCAACAGTTGCCCGCTTACCGACGGAGCTGCGACGTTAATACTGGCTGACGCCCAAGCAATCGCACATCACGGACAACAACTCGGTGAAACATCACTGTCTGGCAAACCGCTGGGCTTCATCGTCGATTATGAGATCGCTGGTTGCGACCCTCGTCGAATGGGCTTAGGCCCAGTATATGCAATTGCCAAACTGCTCGACCGCACTGGCTACAAGCTCGAGAACTTCGACCGCATTGAAATTAACGAAGCGTTTGCGGCGCAAGTGATTGCTTGTCGCCGTGCGCTCGAATCCGAAAAGTTTTGTCGCGAGCATTTCGGAATGATGAAGCCGATAGGGACGCTCGATCCAGATCGCACAAACGTGAACGGTGGCGCGATCGCGTTGGGGCATCCCGTCGGAACAACAGGAACGCGACTGGTCCTGACTCTGTTGCGTGAACTGCGCGCTTCAGGCTTGCGTCGCGGATTGGCAACGTTATGCGTAGGTGGCGGCCAGGGTGTTGCAATGATCGTGGAAACCGAACTGGAGAAATAAGATGTTCAACTCGAAATACAATCACTTCACCGTCGAAATCGACAGCCAGAAGGTCGTCACCGTATCGTTGTGCGTCGCCGACCGGCCGATGAACGTGCTCGATTGGTCCGTCATGAACGAACTGGACCAGGTCGTAGCGGAATTGGAACAGTGCAAGGCCGCACGTGCGGTGGTGTTCCGCAGCCACAAGGAAAGTGGATTCCTTGCCGGCGCCGATGTCCACGGAATCGCTAAGATTACGTCACCCGAGGAAGTGCGCCGTCTGATTAACTTTGGTCAAAATACTTTTAATCGTATCGACCAATTAAAAGTGCCAACCATTGCTGTGATTCACGGACCCTGCTTGGGCGGCGGTTTGGAATGGGCACTGGCCTGCGATTATCGTGTCGCACGCAACAACAGTTCGACCCAACTCGGATTACCGGAGATCAAACTTGGGTTGATACCAGGATGGGGCGGTACGCAAAGGTTACCTCAATTAATCGGCATGCGAGCGGCGCTCGATTTGATCTTACAAGGCAAGTCGGTTGATGCAAAAAAAGCAAAGCGAATCGGATTGGTCGACCGGTCGATCGAGCCCGAGGTGTGGGATCATGAGGTTGCGGCTTTCATAACGTCATGCGTCGATCGAAAGGTGTTGCCGCGTCGCAGGTCTGGTGACGGATTTTTGACTCGATGGTTGACGATCGTCATGGCGCGTCGCCAAACACGGTCACAGCAAATGCATTACCCCGCGATTGCAGCAGCGATTGAGGCGGTTCAGGCGAGCGCGAGTGCAAAAATCGATGGCTTTGAAATCGAGCGAGAAAACTTTGCGGGTTTGATCGCAACAAGAACCTGTCGAAACCTGTTGGATATGTTCATCGCGCGTGAAGCGGCCCGCAATCCGGGTACATGGATTCGCAGCCGTGGTGACGTAAACCTCCGCGAACCGATCCGAAAGATCGGAATTGTCGGCGCGGGGATCATGGGGGCTGGAATTGCACAATGGGCCGCCACGCGTGGTTTCAGTGTGGCAATAAAAGAGATCGACGGAGCGTCGGTGGAAGCGGGACGAAAGCGGATTCACGACTTGGTTCAAAACCATGCCAAAAGGAAATCGCTTGGCGTTGCAGACATCGCAAACCTGCTCGGTCGCATCCATATCTGCTCCGATGCAGCCGCACTGGACGATTGTGATTTGGTGATCGAAGCGGCGGTTGAAAAGGAATCTGTCAAAGCCTCCATCTTCCGTACGTTAGGAACCCGAACCGATCGGGATGCCATTCTAACGTCCAATACATCGTCACTTTCCATTGAATCGATGGCGAATGTAACAGATCACCCTAATCGAGTTGCTGGCTTACACTTCTTTAATCCGGTTCATCGAATGGACCTTGTGGAAGTGGTCGTAGCACCTCAAACCGACGAAGAGACGGTTACTCGACTAGTAGGCTTAGTTCGCGCGCTTGGGAAAACGCCGGTCGTCGCAAAAGACTCACCAGGAATCGTGGTCAACCGAGTTTTGTTTCCTTACTTGGGTGAAGCCGTTCGGATGGTGTCCGAAGGGTATGATGTCGAACAAATCGACAACGAATTACGAGCCTTCGGGATGCCGATGGGGCCCTTGGAATTGCTTGACCAAGTCGGGATCGACATCGCATTGCACGTTGCAAACTCGTTGCGCGATGTATTGCCGGAAGCCCAGTCGGTGGTTGGTCCACTGGCGGCACTCGCTGAGCATGACCAATTGGGAAAGAAATCGGGAAGCGGCTTCTATCGATATGCCAAAGGAACTCGCCGCGGCGTATCGATATTGCCGCCGGGCGTTCGCCTACGCGGCGAAAACAGCAACCAAAGATTGCCAAAGAAAGATGATGAAGTTGGTTTTAGCGACGATACGTTATCACCGATTCAGCGGCGACTCGTTTATCCAATGTTGATCGAAGCCGTTCGCTGCTTAGAACTTGGTATCGTCGACTATCCATGGGCCGTCGATCTGGCAATGGTTTTGGGAACTGGCTTTGCACCGCACCGCGGAGGACCACTTCATATGATTGATGCGATTGGTCGAGATACGTTTACGGAGAATCTGGTTCAATTGCGATCGCTGCACGGTGCTCGGTTCTCAATGCCCCAGTTTACCTATGATGCGGCGCGAATGAACGACGACTGTCAAACGTATTGAAAGATTTAAACTGCTGTTCGCTAGTCGACGTAATTACCTTTACCTTTCTAGATCAAAATTGTCGGTATCCATTTCATGCACCTGAGAATCCGAGGGCAAGTCGATGAACTACGAAACGAAGTTACAAACGCCACCGGCGGCATCGTTTGCTGAGACAGCATTGCGATTGGGTGGTAAATCGGAAGACGAGGCACGACGAACCGGCGCGATCGATTCAGCCGATGACCAAGTCGAAACACTCTTCTCGGCTCAGCACCAGACGGCTGCTAGTCCGATCCATCGTGCAATTTGGGATCGCAATGTCCCGACAGAGCTATTTGAATCGGGGGGTGACACGCCCAACGAGGAAGTTGCATCGGTCATCAATCAGTCGCTTGCGACAGTTCGGTTTCATATCGACTCTGGCACGCTGATGGATGCGCATGGCAAGATCTCGGAGCAGGTGATGAGAGATCTTGGCCGAGCGGGATATTGGGGAATGCTGGTTTCGCCTGTATATGGCGGCAGTGGAGCGTCGATGCAGCAGTTTTCGCGAATGATCACAATGATGGCGACACAGGAGCCGACCGTCGCGGGACTTGCATCCGTGCATGGTTGTATCGGCGCTGTCGATCCGGTTCGCTCGTTCGGGGACGAACATCAGCGAGAACGATTTTTACCCAAACTCGCTAGCGGCGAATCCTTGTCTGCGTTCGCATTGACCGAACCCGGGGCGGGCAGCGACTTGACGGCCCTGCGTACAACGGCCGTCTTGGATGGTGATGAGTATGTCGTCANNGCGAAAAACTGTTCATCACCAACGCTGTTCCTGGTCGTACGATCGGCTTGGTTTGCAAGATCGATGGTAAACCCTCGGTGTTGATCGTCGACCTGCCGGATCATGAGAACGAGACATTTAAGATGAATCGATATGGCTTGTATGCGCTCCGCCGAGCTCATAACAATGGTCTCGTATTCCGCAATTTCCGAGTTCCCGCCGAAAACCTGTTGACACCAAAAACCGGTGACGGGCTGACGATTGCCTACCATGGTTTGAATCTAGGGCGTGTTGCGTTGTGCGCCAACGCCGCCGGGACCATGCGTTGGATGCTGTCGGAAATGTTGCCTTGGGCGCAATATCGCAAAACCTATGGCGAAATGATCGCTAAGCGAGAATTGGTTCAGCGCCGCGTCGGCCGATTGGCAGGAATGATTGTCGCCTGCGACGCGCTAACGCAGTGGTGTGCCGGTCTGCTGGACCAAGGGTATCGCGGCGAAATGGAATGCATCGTTGCGAAGGTTTTTGGCAGCGAAACACAGAAGACTGCCGCGATCGAACTTTTCATGAAAACGCATGGCGGTCGATCGTTCCTGCACGGACACGGCTTCGGTGACAACGTTCATGAGTTCCTCGCTCCCTGCATTTACGAAGGCGAAGGCGAGATGTTGGGGATGGCATTGTTCAAATCACTTGTGAAGCATCACGGAAAGCAATTTTTTGAACCGATCGGCCAAATCCTGCATGACAAATCGATTCGCAAACCGAGTTTAATCAACCCCACGCATTTATGGGCATTGCGAAAGCCGATGGTTGCTTATGCACTTTGGTATGCTCGCCAATTGATCATGCCGACCCGTTGGAGCGAACTGCAAGGGATGTCTGCCGTTAGCGATTCGACGCCAAAAGAACGAGTTGCCAATCGCAAACGTCTGCTGCGACACATGCGATTCGCACAACAACAGCTGTCGGCCGCAAGGTTGATGATCAGCACGGTAATGCGAACGCATCAGTTGAAACTTGCCGACCGTCAGTGTCGCATGTCAGCGATATCGGCCCAGGTGATCGATTCGGTCGTCATGTTGGTCACAAGCTTGCATGGTATGCACAGCAGCGACGTCATTACGCAAGAGGCGGCGGATTGCGCATGTCGCGAACTGAAATCGCGAATGACCTGTAAACCGACTTCCGATTCAGATTATCGCCAAATGACAGCCTTGGGTGAAAAAATCGCTAATGACGGATGGACCGAGATCACCGGTACAAAAACATCCCCCATCTTGATGCCGTATTCGCATTGAATGCGATTGCATTCCAAAATGCTGGGATCGTCGTTTGTTTCGTTCGGTTTGGAATCTTGAATACATCAGTGGGGGACTACGACTATGGGATTCTTTAATCGAATCTGGAATAACAAGTCCAGCGCCGTCGTGTTTCCGACAGAGACGGCGTTACCGTCGGCGGTGATTCGGGCACCACGAACCGTGATTGTTCTTGGTGGTGGAGGGGCCCGCGGGGCTGCTCACCTCGGCGTCATGCGACGGATCAAAGAATCCGATCTCGATATCAGTCGACTTGTCGGTGTCAGTATGGGCGCGTTCGTGGGTGCAATGTGCGCTGTCGATGGTGACGTCGAGTCGATTCAAAAGCGGTCAATTGAACTGATTCGATCGCCATCGTTTCTGTCAAAACAGAAACTGCTCGGTTGCACCGACCGGGATACGAGAGGTCAGGAAAAGACCGGATTTTTTTCCTGGTATCAACGTTTGACGCGATACCTTGCGGCGCACCAACGCTGCAATCGGGCCGTGATGGGACGATCAATACTGACAAACACGTTCCTGCGGCAAGCGATCGATTCGCTGGTCCCCGACATTCAAATCGATGAAACCGCGACTCCGCTGAGCATCATTGCTGCGGATTTGCGGACTGGGAAACCTATCGTTCTTGAATCGGGGTCTTTACGAACGGCTGTAGAGGCATCGATGGCAATCCCTGGGATATTTCAACCCGTGGAGCACCAAGGGATGTTGTTGTGTGACATCGGTACCATTCACTCGTTGCCGATAGAGTTTGCCAAGCACTATCCTCACGACCTTTCGATCGGAGTCGACGTTAGCCAAAACTTAAACGTCATCGCAGATTGTTCGACCGCATTGGATGTAATGATTCGCATGGAGGAAATAGGCGAACGGATGCATCGACGCGCATCGCTGCATGAAGCAGACTTGATCATTCGTCCGCACGTTCATGGAATCGCATGGTTCGATTTTCACCGTGTTGAAGCATTGGTTGATGCCGGGTATCAAGCTGCGAATATAACGCTCAGCGGGTTTTCTCGTCGCGAAAATGGAATGCAGTCGTCTTCAGCACAGTCGACAAAGAGCCTTCAGTAAATATTCGTCTACTTTTCACGATGGACATAGTCGCTTGGTCGTTTGATCCCCCACGGATCCGATTTGGCAGCCATCAGAAATTCGTCGATGCAGGGAGGACAGCAGAAGAAGTATTCGTTGCCGCCAATGATCCAACTGCAATCCGGATTTGCTTTCGTCTGTGTTATTGGGCAAATCGCATCATCGACTTTTGGATTAAAATCATGCTTTGCCTGAAATCTCTTGAACTTCTGCGACGCAGTCTGGTTACCATTGGCGACGATATCGGCAACCGTATATCGCCCGCTGGCAGTAAGGTACAGGTCGGCTTCTTCGGAATCGATCACTTTCTTGGGCATACTGCTTTCCTCGCCCCGACGCGAACTGATGTACAGAGTCGTAATCGTAATCATTGCGATCAACAATAGTGCGTCGGCGGATGATTTGGACGTCTTTCTCATTGCATTTCAGCAGGTTAGTAAAAGTGAATCGATTTAACGGGCAGAGAACACGCTTTGGAGATTTGGCAATTCAGAGCCGCAGAGACCTCTCCGAGGACCCGAAAAGCTAGGTCGCCCTGGCAAGGCACATAAGGGCTTCCATGCCGATATTAGAACGACTTCATTGTGCAGACCTGTTTAACGCGTCGAATAAAGGTATGCGATCATGTCGCGTGCATCTTTGGGTGTGACATTCAAGTTGGGCATCGCGGTTTTTTCGTTAAACGCTTCGGGATGCTGCAACCATGCAGAAAGATTTTCCGGCGTGTTGGTCATGATTCCGGCAATAAACATCTGGTCGACGAATCCATCGAGCTTCGGTCCAACTCGTCCAGTCGCTTTTCGAACGCCCGGAATAACGTGACACGATCCGCAACCATAAGAATAAAGCAGGTGGCGTCCATTGTTGGCACTGCTTTTTCCAGTTGGCCACTGTGGATGGATCGGAAACTGGTGCGAACCGCGATAAAGAAGATCGAAACCGACCATCCCAATCAGCAGAATTCCGGTCAATGCAAGAATGCTGTTGAATGCTGACCAGGGCATCATGACCTCTCCGTTGCAAAGATTTCGAATTGAGCGGGACGATCGTTGTCGCGACCAATCGCATTGCTAAAGATCAGAATCGCAAAAAATGCATAAGAGGCACACGCCGGCATCCACATGATTAAACCAGCCAGTTGCTGATCTTCGAGAGCCGAAAGGTTCCAAAGTTTGGTAATGCCTTGATAATGCGGGTACCACACGGTTGGCGCAACGGTCATAAAAACGCCCAATAGGGTTGCGTGAAGCGTTGTCGTGAAAAGATAAAAGACGGCGGCGCCGCGGTTCTGCTTCGG
>DNWZ01000620.1:0-2104 GCA_003506095.1 Planctomycetaceae bacterium
GCTCCAGCTGCAAAACGTTTGAATGACGACCAACGATCCCGCTGACCTGTCGATCGCTGACCTGCAACGTCACATTCGCCAGATGTATTACGAAAAGGATGTCGTTCGTGGGGTGGACGGCACCTTCATGTGGCTGATGGAAGAAGTCGGTGAATTGGCTTCGGCGTTGCGGGGGAACGATCGCCAGAACTTGGCCGAAGAGTTTGCGGACGTGATCGCGTGGCTGGTGACGATCGCCAACGTGGCGGATATCGATTTGGCAGCGGCTTTATCTGCAAAGTATGGCCAAGGCTGTCCCGGTTGCTCGCGTTTGGTCTGCACCTGTCCCAGCGAAGAGAAGCCATGACACGTCTTCAAGGTGCGTTTTCCATCGCGTTGTTTTTCTCGATCGGCCTGTTCGTTTCGCAGCTCTGCGGCCCGTCGGCGACGGCGGTCTATGGTCAAGAAAAGGTCAGCACTTCGGCTGCTAGCACTTCGGCTGCTAGCACTTCGGGCGGCAGCACATCGGCGATGGAGATCCGCGTCGGTATTCGCGGGATTTATCGCCCAGGCAACTGGACCGCCATCCGAGTCGCGGAGGCTTCGAAAGGTGCGAATCGGTCACCGTTTGTCGAAATCGGCGCTGCGGAAACGTTGGACGGTAACGGCACGCGAGTCCGCTATCTGCAACCGCCCATCGAAGAGTCGGACCGCGATCGGACTTGGGCGTATGCGGTGCCCGGCACCGTGTCAGCTCCGCTTTCGATTTTTGCGCAAACCGCAGCGGAGAAAGGCGACGCGGCTTTGATCGCCGCAGGACGTTTTCCGCCCACCGGGATCGAGACTTCGAAGCCTTGGGTTGTCGTCATTGGCGACCCGCTGGGGATCGAAACGATCGGAAAGAACGATCTCTTGGGCCGCGACGCATCGGTTGCGACGTCGATCATTGAGTCGTCGGACGAACTGCCCGACGCGACGGCCGGTTGGGAGGGCGTTGACCTGTTGGTGATCAATCAACCGGGCGCGGCGATTTTGAGCGAATTGTCCGAGTCGCAAATTGAAACGATTCAGGCGTGGGTTCGCGGCGGTGGACGCTTGTTCGTTTCGCTGGGCAAAGGCGGCACGTCGTTGTTAGAAAAATCGCCTTGGTTAGCGAGATTAACTTCCGTTGCTGCTGATTCGCCCGCGATCCGGCTCGACCCAGCCGCTCTGGAAACCTTCACTTCATCGCAGTCGCGATTGTCTCCTCTGGACGGCATCACACTGCCCGAAACCGGCGGCCGGACACTCATCATGGGCCGCGCGGCATCGCGCCAGCCCGCACGGTTGGCGATTGAGCATTTGGTGGGACTGGGGCGAGTCGTCGTGATTTCATTTGCACTGGATTCGCCAGAATTGACTGCTTGGCCTCAGCGGCTTTCGCTGGTGACGCGTCTTCACCAAGGCTTGCTGGACATCGAGACGGAGAAACGTCGCGAATCTCGTTCAATCAACTCGGTACCCTACGACGATCTTGCGGGACAATTGCGTGCGTAGCTCGATCGATTCGATTCTCACAATCGTGTGCCGTTTTCGGTCGTTTCGCTGATCTTGCTCGGGTTAGCCGCACTCGTCGGACCGCTCGATTTTTTGTTGATCAACCGCTTGGTTGGCAAGCCGCTGGTCGGTTGGATTTCGTTCCCGGTTTCAGTCGTCGCGATCGCCGCCTTAGTCGTTTCGCTGATCGGTTCGCGTCCGGTCGGGGCGATCGCAGACGCGACAACGGCGGCCGGTGGCAAAGCCGCGGTGACAAGCGAAATCGATACTGCGAATAACGGCTTNNCCCGCCGATGGGGCGAGCGATCAGCCTGACACATGTATCGAGCCCAACGGCAACGCGAGTCGATTTGGCGATCGAGGTAGCCGACGGTTGGGTTCCGCAGCGTGATTCGGCTGTTGGCGACTCCGTTTTGACACGTCCATACGGATACGCGGGGCCGACATTTGGCGGTATTTCGATCGTCGGCGAGGATCGCGGGATGCCGAGCTATCGCGTTCGCCTGGCCAGCGTTTCGGGTCCCGCCGGCCAGGCAGCCTGGAACGGATTAGCGGCGGTTCCGATGCAGTTTCCGATCGCTCCGGCGGG
>DNWZ01000620.1:2163-2599 GCA_003506095.1 Planctomycetaceae bacterium
GGCGTGGTGATTTACGGCAATTGGGTCTATTTGCTGCCGACTCGATTGCGTGCTGGCCAGACGATCGATTCGATCGACTCACTGCGTCAGAAAAACTTTCGCTGGCACCTTACCCGTCGTGACGCATTAGAAAATGCTAGCCGGCTGGAAATTTGGGACGTCGAGATGCACAGCGATTTGTTCCGCCTGACCGAAGTGTTGATGTTCGAATCGTCCGTCGGTGGCCGCGACTACACCGGGTTGTCCAACCGGGCGCTAGGCGGGCTGGACCTTTCGTATTTGCTTTCTTTCGGCCATGCAATCCTTTACGGACGGTTCGACGAGCCGATTTTCCAAACCGATCTGCCGTCGGAACGACCATCGGCTTCCGCCGTTCGCGTTGTGTTGCCGGTCGCTCCGCCAGCGGTCAAAAAGTGATGCAATTCAGAGCAATTCC
>DNWZ01000379.1 GCA_003506095.1 Planctomycetaceae bacterium
ACACGACGTCAATGTGGTCTGGGATCTTGCTCCGCACGATCTGTCAATCATGGATTACCTGATCGGACGTCTCCCGAAAAGCTTGTCCGCTTTTGGCACATGTCACACGGATAGTTCCAGCGGGATCGAGGACGTCGCCTATTTGAACTTGGACTTCGGAGACGGATTGCTGGCGTCGTTCCATGTCAACTGGCTAAGCCCCGTGAAAATTCGCAGCTTCCTTGTTGGCGGGAGTAAAAAGGGGTTGGTCTACAATGACCTGTCTCCGGACGAAAAGATCAAAGTCTATGATCGAGGCATTACGGTATCTGAAGATGCAGAAGCTCGTCGTGGGGTGATGATCGGCTACCGCACAGGAGATGTGTGGTCGCCTCGGATCGATAGCCAGGAGCCACTACAGGCGATGGTCCGCCATTTCGCCGAGTGCATTCGCGACGGGAAAACGCCCTTGACCGACGGAGAGGCAGGGCTGAGAGTCGTAAGGATTCTCGAAGCCGCGCAGCGCAGCATTAAGGCTCAGGGCGGCAGGATTACGTTGTAGTTGTCAGTCGTCAGTTGTAAGCAAGTAGTCGCGAGGAAGCGGTGGTCGTTGTTGTTGACAATCGCCTTCTGGTTCAGGTGACACAGATGCATTTCTTTAAAATTACTGATTGAGGTGGCCACTTTGAACAACCACAACACTGCAACGCCGCGACGAATTTCCGTGTCGATACGAGACGTGCAATTCGGTGAGGGTGTTACGGTGATTGAGCCGTCCAACCTTTACGAATGTCACATCGGCGACCATGCGTTCATTGGACCTTTTGTCGAAGTACAGCGGGGCGTAGTCATTGGAAAGCGTACTCGTATCCAGTCTCACACATTCGTTTGTGAGCTTGTGACAATTGGTGATGACTGCTTCATTGGGCATGGTGTGATGTTTATCAATGATCTATTCTCTTCTGGATGTCCGGCAACAGATCCATCCGCTTGGAAGCCAACCCGACTGGGTCATCGTGTTTCCGTTGGCTCAAACGCTACCATTCTTCCCGTTAGCATTTGTGACAATGTCGTGATCGGAGCAGGAGCATTGGTAACAAAAGACATTGAAATCCCCGGTATTTATGTTGGAAATCCCGCTAACTTACTTCGTGGATTCTGACAGGGTATCATCGTCTTCAGGTTAATGCCGAACCAGTTCTGGGCTTTACCTGGCGGGGACACCTCCGGCGATTGCCGCTCGCGAAAGTTTTCAGTTTGGTGATTCGACAAAAGAATTGCGCGACAATGAGCGACTTAAAATCATAGTCGGAATTGATAGGTACTTCAAAACCCCATATGTTTTCCTCGCCGTTTTGAAAAACTACTACAGCGAAGCTTTGGAAACACCGGTGCGAGTACAGGTTGCTGAGAGGGGCAAGTTCTGGGCCACACTCATCGTCGAGATAATCGAATAGCATGTCATGCGTTCAATTGAGCAACCGCCACAGAGTTGATTGGTTGATTCCGGAATGACGCACATAAAAAAAAATTGCCGAAATTGATGAACATTTCCTGCAACATTTGCCGGCCCACCCTTCGCGGCATCGGCGACACTCCCCCGGAGAAGTCGTGGTTTCCGCTGTGGATGCTTTCACGTCGCATGAACTTCCGGTGGGACGAATATCCCGATTTCCTGTTCTATGGAGATGCAGGGGCCGGCGAGCATCTGCTTTACCCGTCTCGCACGATTCGCATTTTCCTCACGGGCGAAAACATCCCGCCCAATTGGAATGAAGCGGATTATGCGCTGACGCATGAACGCATCTGGAATGAGCGGCACTGGCGAGTACCTTTATGGCGTCACTGGTACGACGAAGGGCATACACAGGTGATGCGTGATTTTGAAGTGATCCGCAATCGCGTCGATCGCTTTTGCAATTTTATCTACAGCAACGACCGTGCGAAGGAGCGAATTGAGTTCTTTCATTTGCTCAGTCGATACAAGGACGTGGATGCAGGCGGCAAGGTGTTGAATAATATTGGCGGTCGCGTAGATGACAAGCGTGCGTATCTATCACGATGCAAGTTCACAATTGCCTTCGAAAACGAAAGCCATCCTGGCTACGCCACAGAAAAAATTATCGAGCCCTTACTAATGGGCAGCATTCCCATTTATTGGGGCGATCCACACATTGACGAGGACTTCAACCCGGACTGTTTTATTAACG
Source organism: Planctomycetaceae bacterium (assembly GCA_003506095.1). Taxonomy (GTDB): domain Bacteria; phylum Planctomycetota; class Planctomycetia; order Pirellulales; family Pirellulaceae; genus UBA6163. The sequence goes on from DNWZ01000379.1 coordinate 2,190, forward strand.
TACACCGATTCAAATCGTATGCCGACGTCATCGCGGAAGTGCAGCGAATTGATCAGGATGAAGAACTCTGGAAGAAGTATGTCATGGCACCCATTTTTCGCGACGGAAGACTTCCTGAACGCTTAACGGACGGCGCTGTGGCAGACTTTATGAAAATGGTCTTCAGGAATGGAACTCCAGGGAACCTGTGGGCGAAGCGTTGCGTTCAGAGGTTGACTGCCCAGGCTAAAAGACGGGTTCATTCGGAGGCAATAGAAAGACTTTTCTCGATCGCGCGCGGAATTGTACGTGCACCCGCGAGACGCATTAAACACCTGTTAAAGTCGGACGCCTTGTCGCGATCCACGGAAGATCATTCGCAGCAACTGTCGGAAGAGGTGCCAGAATGAGTGGAGTCTATTTGATAATCGCTGCGATTCTGACCGTGTGGCTAGCCTCAGTTTCGTGGTGGACATTCATTAAGTCGAGACATCTTTTCGCTCGCCAGTCGAAGCTTGGAAAGGACTACGAACAGCTCAAAGGTCGTGAGTTCAACCTACTGCGGATCGAGGTCGAAAAGCATAAGCGACTGATCGATCTCCTGCAGGCGAATAAAGGCGATCGCGGTGCATTGAAGTACCAGTTTACCGCTCAATTCTCTGAAGACCTGGTGCTCTATGAGTTCTTTCATGATCAGCCTCCGGGGTTTTTCGTCGAAGCTGGCGCTTACGATGGGATCACCTTCAGTAATACGTACCTGCTGGAAGCGTTGGGTTGGAAGGGATTGCTGGTAGAACCGCATCCGGGACTCGCACAGTCGTGTCGGATCCAACGGCCCGACTGCGAAGTCCTGCAAAAGGCATTAGGGCCAAAAGATGCTCGCGGGACAATCGAATTCACGTGTGCTGACGGCGCAACTGGTGGGTCACCGCTTTCTTTCACGGAAGCATCCCAGGAACATATAGATCGATGTGTCAACGAAGGTTATTCGTTTCGAAGAATTCAGGTTGAAGTTGAGTCGCTTGACTCGATTTTGGAGACACGTACCCAAAGAGTTGATTTTCTTAGTCTGGACATTGAGGGATACGAACTCGAGGCACTCAACGGCTTCGACCTTCCAAGGTTTTTACCGTCAGTGTTGCTGATCGAGTTGTGTTTTGACAACCGAGATGAAGCTTTGAAAAAATACGTCGGTAGCTTCGGCTATCTTGCCGTGGGGGATGTTGGCTGCAATCGGTTCTTTTGCCGCCAAGAAGACGAGTTTCGACTAAAAGGTGCAATTCACGTCCTTTCAGATGAGCGTAACTGATGCTGAAAAGAATTACAAGACGTCTCGCCGAATTGATGGGTTATCGGATTTCAAGAATTCCCGAGAAATCGCCTCCTGCCGAAATCGAACAGATGGGTTGGGGTGTCGATCCTGTTGCTGATATTGCCACTTTGGTGAGCGACATTGAGTCGCCTTTAGTCTTTGATGTAGGTGCTTTTCACGGAGAAGTCGCGCTCGCTTTACGAAAAAAGATGCCTGCTTCAAGAGTATTCGCGTTTGAGCCATTCCCGTCATCGTTTAAACAGTTAAAGTCAAACACATCCCATGACCCAGCAATACATGTATACGAGGTAGGGTTCGCCGATAGCGCTGGTCATCGCAAGTTTTCTTCTAATGAACACGCGCCAGCAAATTCACTTTTAGAAACGGACCAACGTGGTCACGAAACTTGGGGTCAAAGTGTCTTGAATACTACGGAGCAGGTCGAGGTCACGATTGACACGATTGACAGGTTTGTCGATTCAAACGACGTTGAGTGTATTGATGTGTTGAAGCTGGACTGTCAAGGTGCGGAGCCATTAGTGATTAGCGGGGCGTCGAAGGCGTTAATGGACCGCAAGGTGCGAGTAATTTATGCAGAAATAATTCTGCAGCCAACCTATGTAGGGCAGCAGTCATTCCACGAAAGCCTCTTGATGTACAATGCTGCCGGCTTCGAACTATTCAACATCTACAACCTATCTCTTACGCCCGATGGAGTCTTGCGGCAAATTGATGCCATTTTTGTTCGACGAGAGGAGTAGTTTTGCGACGGTTTTGGAAGAGGGTACACGACTACATTTGTTTGCTGAATCGTACTCGCCGATGACGCTGTGTATTCTTCAAGGAAGTGACGACTTCTGGAGTTCTTCTTTTGTGCGTGCGCATAGTGAGTTCCTCCAAGGTAAGAAAGTGGTTCTGCAGGGCTATTACCCGGATCTGAAACACAATGGACGCTCAATCCGATACTTCTATGAAACTCAATCGTTGCGAAAGAAGCTTTGGAAACTGTCCCCACATTTGCTGTATTATCGATACGTGACGGCTTGGGAGGAAACGTTCGACGGACGACATGATGCAATTGAAGGATTCATGCGACAGCACAAGGTGGATGTCATCCTGGCGGAGTTCGGTATCCACGGCTGCACGATGACTCCCCATGCAAAGAAGTTAGGGATTCCGTTGGTCGTGCATTTTCATGGGCATGATGCTCATCGCGATCCTTTGCTGGTCGATTTTCTCGATCGATACCGCGAAATGTTTGACTATGCGTCGAGTGTGATCAGCGTTTCACGCTTCATGTCTGATAAATTGATTCGGATGGGATGCCCGGCTGAAAAGATTGTCTTCAACCCATATGGGCCAAGGGACTCGTTCTTCGATAATCAGTCCACGTACGATGACGTTGTGTTGGCGATTGGCCGATTCACTGACATCAAGGCCCCCCATTTGACGATCCTGGCGTTTCAGAAAGTGTTGCAGCAATTTCCTCAAGCCACGCTGGTGATGGGAGGGCACGGTGAACTGCTTGAGGCCTGTCAAACACTTGCGCTTGCCTTAGGGATCGATAGTCAGATTAAGTTTCTCGGACCTCTTCGCCATGAACAAGTAATGCCCCTGTTCAGCAAAGCATGCTGCTTTGTTCAGCATTCCGTGCAGCCAACGTATGGCGACGCAGAAGGCACCCCAGTCGCGATTTTGGAAGCCGGTGCTGCTGGCTTGCCAGTTGTGTCCACTCGACACGCGGGAATTCGTGATGCGGTCATCGACGGCGAAACAGGTTTCCTGGTTGAAGAACGAGACATCGACAGCATGGCGGAGGCCATGATTCGACTGTTGTCCGACAAAAGCCTCTGCCGAAACATGGGTGAAAGAGCCCGAGAACATATTCGCTCAAACTACAATATTGATCGGCATTTAAGTTGTATTGATGGGCTGATAGAAGAGGCCAGGAAAAAGTCGTCCGTAGGCAGTCGTCAGTAGGCAGCAAGACACAAACATGCGCCAACTCTGCACTATTGCGGTTAACTGAATGCTGCCAACTGGAAACTGAAGACTATTGCTTATGCGTTTACTAGTTGCCAATATCCCGCTTCCGCAGAATCGATTCCTCGTCGACCTGAATGCTGCGCTCTCGAAGCGTGTCGATCTGACTCATGACGAGAAGATGTTCTGGAACAAGCAGGGGGAATTTGATGTGATCCATCTGCATTTTCCCGAGTACATGACGTTTGAGCATGAGCGGCAGTATGTGGGAGGTCTATCCGATGAACTGATCGCGGCGACAGAAGACCGGCTGAAATTTTGGGGACAGCGAGCCAAACTGGTGATTACTCGGCATGTCTTGTTGCCGCATGATGCTCTGAAGGACCCGCAATGGGAAAAAATGTACGAAGCGGTCTATCGCCATGTTCATGGCGTAGTGCACTTTGCCCAAGCGAGTGTCGATGAGTTCAAACAACGGTATGCGAATACAGGTTTCGTCCATGGCCAGCCGGAACATGCGATCGTTCCGCATCACAACTACAGCAGCCTTCCTAATGTCGTCTCTCGCGAGGAAGCTCGCGAACGGTTGGGGATTTCAAGCCACAGCCAGGTGATGCTGGTATTTGGAGCGATTCGAAATCCGGAAGAGCGTGACCTGATTCTGAAAACGTTTCAGGGCCTCCGAACGAAACGAAAAGTGCTCCTGGTTTCGCGGTGGAAGGAGACATTGGCGAAGGTCTCATGGATTCGTCTGAAATACTGGTTACGTGATCTGAACCGGCTGTACTATCGCCTGCATCCGAGCTATAAATTAAATTATGGATTCGTGGAAGAAGAAGACACGCAATTGTACCTGAACGCTGCGGATGTTTTGCTCATCCCGAGATTGAAGGTGCTGAACTCCGGCAATATCACACTGGGAATGACCTTCGGAAAAGTGGTCGTCGGACCCGATTCGTGGGACGTAGGGGAACTGCTGAAAGATACCGGCAACCCTGTCTTTGATCCGGAGCGCCCAGAAACCGCCGTAGCAGCAGTCGAGCAGGGCTTCAAACTCGCCAACGAAGGACACATCGGGCAAACCAATCAGAAGCTGGCATTGGAACAATGGTCGGCGGAGCAGTGTGGAGCGAAGTATGTGGAGTTTTTTAAAGAGTTGGCAGTCTCCAGTCGTCAGCAGACAGGAACCACATCTTGCTTACCTCCGAACGCTGACAACTAACAACTAACAACTAACAA
>DNWZ01000381.1 GCA_003506095.1 Planctomycetaceae bacterium
CCAACGCTTCTTGATCGGTCAAGTCTGCTTCATCCAGCGGCATCGAAACCTTTAACCAAGACGCCAGCTTGATATCCCCCGCCAGCCCCGCGCCGTCGTTATAAGACATATCGCCCCACACCGGTGGCGAATCCCCATCACCTTGGCCATCGTCGCCATGGCAACTGGCACAGCGATCGGAATACAACGTTTTTCCGTTATTCTCATTTCGCTTGGCAACTTCGATTTCCAGGCCTTTAACCGCATGCGGCCCGAGCGGCTTGGATGCGTTCATTGCAATCGCCTGGCCGCTGGAAAGCCAAGTGATGTAGGCTGTGATCGCGACCGATGGACGGCTACCCAACGGCGGACGCACACCATTGCAACTGCGCATAAAACAATTCAACACACGATCTTCCAGTGTGATGACTCGCTTTTCACGCGGCGAATAAGCCGGATAGGCTGTCGCAACGGCGATAAAGGTTGCTGCTTTAGGATGGGTCCCGTTGTCCAAATGGCACGAAGTGCAATTCAGCGAGTTGCCGACATAAGGTTTGCTCAGCGGGTGATTCACCGTATCGGCTACCAGGTCGCGCCCCAGGCGAATCACATCGCCCATCGGCCCATCGGGAATCACCAACGAGTCGACTCGTGGAACGCTAGAAACGCGAGTCGCATTGGCCGAGGAATCTGACCTCAATGTTTGTGCGTCGGCTGACATGCAGCACACACTGATAAACATGAAGCCGACAATCATCGACCGGATCGAGATGTTGCAAAATGGAAACATAATGAATCTGTATCAATGCATCGGAATATAAGCATGGCCATCGGCCTGTTTATTCATCAAAACGGTCAAAGCAGATGCGGCGACAGGAATCCCCTGTGCGACTTCAGCATCAGGAAAACCTTTGTAATTGAGCGCCTGGCCACAAACCATTACCTCAACACCCGCCTCTTGCAACTTCCGAATCAATTCCAGGTTTGGGTTTTCCTTTTGACCAAAACGTTGCTCATAAGCTTCGTGCGAAAGAATTGACTTGGTCGCTTCGCCATGAAAGACGATAGCGACCTTGACATCCGTCGCCGCCAAGCCGGAGGAACCATAAAGATTCAGCAACCTCGCCACGCGATCAAGCCCCTTGTTGATTGTGTCGGGCTTTGCATCAGCCGTGGCATCGAAAACAACCTTAGCGCCCGCTCGCGGTTGTTCGATTGCGGTGGGGCGCGGCAAAATCGCGCCGAATCCGGCGATCGTTGGTGTTACCAACTTGGATTCGGGCTTTTGAAAAACCACCAAATAGTTTTCCTTCAAAAGATCAGGATTCTCTTTCACCTTCACAAACCCTGACTTCGTGATCTCCGCTTCAAACACCTCCTGCCCCGCACGCACATGCCCCATCGTCCATTCGCTGCTAACACCTTCGACCCGACGGAAATCGATCAGAATTACTCGACCACCCGGCTTCATTGCCGCGAACAGTGAGGCCATCGTTTTTTGTGGGTATTCAAAATGGTGATAAGTGTCGCAAATGAAGGCTGTATCGATCGTGCCGGGTTGCAGCTCGGTCGAATCGTCCTTGCAGAGCAGCGTTTCGATGTTTTTCAGGCCCAGCTCGCGAGACGTTGTACGAATGTGTTCCAAAAAGTTATCGCTGATATCCACCGCAACGACTCGTCCCTGGTCGCCAACCAACTTTGAAAACAATCGTGTGAACAAACCGGTGCCCGCACCGATATCTGCGACCGTTGACCCAGGTTTGATTTCACAATATTGCACGATCTGGTCGCGCAAAGCGAAAACTTCGCGACTTTCGATCTCAAACCTTTCCGTAAACTGCGAAACATTCGGATCACGAAACGAATCATTGATCCCTGGTTTGACGCTCTTGTCCTGTGCGAATCCTGCCGCAAAAAAACACAATTGACATGCTGTGACAAAAACAATGGCTAGCGGTCGAAACACAGGCGGGGCTCCTCTTAAGGTGGGATCTAGAATGGTCCGGAAATCGATAATCCGGGAAGGTCACAAGGTTGGGTGCGATACCGACGAAAGCTCACGCCAACGTCCGTTGTCGCCCGCTGAGCTGCTTGCCTGTCGATCCACAGCAAAACTTATTCAATCGCGGGCAACGTCGCCTCGGCCACACCGAAACGGCTTTCCACGCACTTCAAAATATTTGCCAAATGATCATCGGCAACGCGATAAAAAACGTTGCGGCCACTCTTCTCGCTGATCAAAAAACCGCAACGCTGCATCAGTCGCAAGTGCTCCGATGCCATCGCACTCGGGATTTCGCAGGCGTTGGCCAGTTCGCCAACCGGAAAATCACGCTGCAGCAACATTTGCAACATCCGCAATCGATGCGGGTGCGCTAGCGTCCGCAAACACTCCGCCGCCTGGCTCAGTGATTGAAGATCGGTCAGTCGAATGCTTGGTGAGCTCATACATTGTTTCCTCTGGTAGACAAATATATCGGAATATTCCGATGTGTCAATCATTCGTTCTGAAAAGTTTTTCGGGCGATTACGCAAAACTGCATTAACCGCACATCAGAGGGTGGGGGCAGGCGGAATATTCAGAACGAACATCCGCAGTCGGCAAAAGATGCACAGACGAACCAAATTGCCAAATCGATTGCACAATCGCGCGTCTGCGCAAGTGATTTCTGAGTCTGGCAGGGCCACGCATGATAGGTTTCGATGTCGGACACCAAGCTACAACCAAAAACGTGACAGCGGAACTAAATCGGTCATTTTGCACAAAGATGCATTGTCACCCGATCGATCGACGAACAAGCCGCCGGCCGCCAAGACGGTCGTCCAAAATACTAGCTGCCGGCGAACACAGTCGCTTTCAACTTCAAATCTAAACAAATTCATTACACCTTTCGTTCGGATCCAATCATGAGAATACGCGGACAGTTGCTTATCGCATTCTTGCTATGTGGTATTGTCCCACTCACGGCAATCACTTTCGTCAACCTATGGAACCTGCAGACGGGCTTTTCATCGGTTCAAGAAAAGTCGTCAGACGCATTGGTGTCGAAAATTCAAAGCAATCTGGTCGCCGCTCGCGACGACCGCAAACAAGCGATCGAAGATTACTTTGGCATGATTCGCGACCAAGTGATCTCGACCAGTGAAGATCGCACGATTATTGATTTCATGAGCCAGTTTACTGAGTCGCTGAATGAACGAATCAGCGAGAGCGAGATAAGCGACGAGAAAATCGCGGAAATGCGCCGTGAACTCGCTTCTTATTACGTTAACACCTTCGGCCCTGAATACCGCAAACAGAATGGTTCGGAGTTTAACCTTTCCGACAAGGTCGCACGTCTGAGCGCGAAAGCGGTCGAGGCACAGCATGCTTATATCGTTGAAAACACGAACGGTCTTGGCCAGAAACATGAATTGAATTCGGCTGGCGAGACGCGGTATGACAAATTGCATGCCGAAGTTCATCCCTCTCTCAAGAACTTTATTGAGCGATTCGGATTTTATGACCTGTTTCTGGTCGAGCCTCACAATGGTGAAATCGTTTACAGCGTTTTCAAGGAACTCGATTACGCGACCAGTTTGAACAACGAGCACTGCCGCGACACGAATATTGCGAAGGTTTTTCAACAGGCTTGTCGGTTGGACAAGAATGAATTTGCGATTGTCGACTTCGAATCGTATTGGCCAAGTTACCAAGCACCGGCAAGTTTCATTGCTTCGCCCATCCACAGTGACGACAAGCTGGTTGGTGTGCTTATTTTCCAAATGCCGATTGACCGCATCAATCAGTTAATGGGACGAAAGTTGGCGGTCGGTGAATCGGCTGAAACCTACTTGGTCGGGCCTGGCAACCAATTGCGCAGTGATACGCGTGTGGGCGGCAAGTTTTCAATCGTTGAATCGTTCCGGAACAAAGACGGATCGGGACAAATCACGACCGAACCTGCCATCGCAGCTCTGGCAGGCAAGTCGGACGTGGTCGATACAACCGATTATTTAGGCAACCGTGTTTTAAGCGCGTACGCGCCGATCAATGTGCTGGGACTTCAGTGGGCAGTGCTCGCAGAAGTCGATCATGAAGAAGCGCTGGCGGACGTCGTTGCGATGTCAGATGTGACAGCCAACATTCGCAAGTCGATTTTCCTGTGGAGCGGTTTAACCAGTTTGATCGCCGTCTTCTGTGTTGGCGCGATTGCTTATGGAATGATTCGCCAGTTAATGAAACCGATCGACGCTACAGTTTCTGCTTTACAAGATATTTCCCAAGGCGAAGGCGACCTGACGCGTCGTTTGGATGAAAACCAAATCGGCGAACTGGGTGATTTGGCAAGGTATTTCAATTGCTTCGCAAGTCGCATCTGCGAAGTTGTAAAATCAATCGCCGGCAACGCGACGACGTTGACCCAAGCGAGCGTCGACCTTGCGGCATCTTCAACCCAGTTAAGCCAAGGGGCCTCGGAGTCGAAGATTCAGTCGGCAACGGTCAGCAGCGCCGCCGAAGAGCTTTCCATCAATATGTCTGGTATGGCACGAAGCACTGAGGAATTGAGTGAAACCATTGTTTCGGTATCGATGGCGATGGAAGAAATGAAAACCACCATCGTTGAAATTGCTAGTAACGCAGAACGTTCGGCGTCGATCGCCGCCCGTGCATCGACTGCGGCCGAACAGTCCGATAAATGCGTCGGCGGCATGGGTGTCGCAGCGGAAGAAATCGGCAAGGTGATTCAAGTGATTCAGGACATCGCCGAACAGACAAACCTGCTCGCATTGAACGCGACGATCGAAGCGGCTCGCGCCGGTGAAGCGGGCAAGGGGTTTGCGGTCGTTGCGACCGAAGTGAAAGCGTTGGCCAAGCAAACCGCGGCCGCGACGGAGGATATCCGATCGCGGATTGAGGCGATGCAGTCGACCACCCATGAAGCTGTTCTGAGCATTAAGGAAATTACCGAAGTGGTCGGCAAGGTAGACGAATTGAATCGGGTGATTGCTGCGGCGGTTGAAGAGCAAAGTATCACCAGCCAACAAATCGCCCAGCACGTTTCGACGGCTGCAGACCGGGCCCAAGTTGTTGCTCGCGGTGTCACGGAGTCTGCGGTCGCAAGTCGCGAGATTACGGAGAATATCAGTCGCGTTGACGTGAACCTGCAGTCGACAGCGGCAGGCGCGGATCAAAGCCGGACTGCTGGTGATGAACTTAGCCGATTGGCTGCTGAAATGCAGGATCTGGTCAGCCAGTTCCGAACCGAAGCTGCCTTTTCAGATCGGCATGATCAACCGAGACGGTCGGTCGCGCCGCGTTCGAAATAATCGCAACGCGTTGCTGGCACCCAGTTGGCTCGATAAGCAGAACGAATGCGAAAACAAGAGCATTCGTTGCCACTTATCGAGCTTTTCAGCTTCAATCCGTTCCGTTCAATACAATCGATTGTATCGGTAAAGACCAGCATTCCCAACAGAATGCATGCGTTTTGCGGAAGCGAGTCCCTCGTTCTCGCTTTCATTTGGTCACTGTGACTTACATTCATTGTGAGCCTAGAGAGCACACCGGCGTCTAGCCTGATTAACCGTCTAACCATTTTTCGCGAAATTAATCGATGACACAGTTGCGATGCATGGTTGTGGATGACTCGCTGGTGTTTCGTAAAGTGTTACGAGATTGCTTGGCGGAGGTGTCCGACGTTGAAGTCGTCGCGGTCGCTGGCGATGGAGTCGCGGCGTTGGAAAAAATACGCCAACACAAACCGGATTTTATAACGCTTGACCTCGACATGCCGGTCATGGACGGTTTGATGGTTCTGGAGCGAATTCGGGACGAAGCGATTGATGTTGAGGTGTTGGTGGTCAGCGGATTGACAGCCGACGGTGCCGAAGCGTCGGTGCGTGCATTGTCCATGGGTGCCCTGGATGTATTGCTCAAGCCGTCGGATCCCGATATGCGAAAGTGTGTCGAACAGTTGTCGATCCAGTTGCATGACCGCATCGCTGTGATCACGACGCGGCGCAGTCGTCGTGGAACGGCTCGCCCATCCGCTACGCCGACCAACTGTTGCTCTGCCGCAGTGTGGAAATCGGTCGCACCGCCACGAACCACAGCCGCCAGCGGCGTCTTGCTGGGCTCTGTTGCCGGCGCTGCGTCGTCGTCCGCAACTGCCCCGACCCATTGGGCCTCTCACTCGATCGCAAAAGCTTCGGCTGATGTAATTGTTATCGGAATCTCAACGGGCGGCCCAGCGGCATTGCAGAAACTATTGCCCGCATTGCCAGCGTCGCTGGCCGTGCCCGTTGTGATTGTTCAGCATATGCCAAAAACCTTTACAGCGTCGCTAGCGCGTGACTTGAATGCGAAGAGTGCTATCAACGTGAAAGAAGCCGCCCACGGTGACTTGTTGTTACCCGGCATTGTTTACATTGCGCCGGCGGGCAGTCAGTCCAAAATTGTTCGCAAACGGGGAGCATCGTTTATCGAAGTCAATGATGATCCGCCCATTCGATCTTGCAAGCCGAGTGTCGATTATTTGTTTCGCAGCGCAGCGAGTGAGTTTGGGAATCGGGCTTTAGGAGTGATCATGACAGGCATGGGGAACGATGGTACAGACGGTGCAGCGCTGATTCGCGCCGCAGGTGGTCAAATTGTTGCACAAGATGAGGCCTCTTGTACGATCTATGGCATGCCCAAGGCGGCGATCGAATCTGGTGCGGTCAATCAAGTTTCAAGCTTAGAGGAAATATCAGGCGTGATTTTAAGAGCAAGCGGCACCGTGCTATCACACGCAGAAATGGTGAAGGCGTAAACAGAATGTCAAAAGAATATCAATCCGCAGTCCGCTTATGCGAAGTTTTGTATGATTTATGCGGCGTGCTGTTGGACGACAGCAAGTTGTACTTGATCGAAAACCGCGTCGGCGGTTTGATGCGAAAAATGGGTTATAAGAACTATGACCAACTAGCCGATGCGGCCAAACGCTCCGATGCGTCGTCGATTCGTGACAGTTTGGTCGATGCGTTGACCACAAACGAAACGTACTTCTTTCGCGACCAGCAGGTTTTCACCGGGTTATCGAATCACTTGGTTCGGCAAATCGAACAAGATTCACGCAAGAGTGGCGTCAGGCCCAAACTTCGGATTTGGTCGTCGGCTTGCAGCACCGGCCAAGAGATCTACAGCGTTTTATTCACGCTTGCCACCACGATCGAAAACCTGGATGCCTGGGACCTCACCTTACTGGCGACTGATGTTTCACCCGCCGCCGTCGCTCAGGCACGGTCCGGAACTTACGCCGAACACGAAGTAACGCGCGGTTTGCCACAGGCGCAGCGTGATAAGTTTTTGTCGCAAACGCAAACGGGTTGGCAAGTGTTGCCGCAATGGCGAAATCGGATCACATTCGGCCAACACAATTTGATAAACGATTTGGCCAGTGGGAATCGATTCGATGTCATTCTTTGCCGGAATGTGACAATCTATTTCGATGCAAAAACCCGGAAGTTGGTATTTGAAAAATTAACTCGGCGTCTGGTGCCCGAAGGATATTTGTTTGTCGGTGGCAGCGAAACGTTGCTCGATTTGGGCGACGCTTATAAACCGCATCGGCTTGGAGCGGCGGTATGTTATCGACCGCAAATGCATCAAGCGGCAATCGCCAACCCGCAGGCGCCTCTGAACGCGATCACCAGCCTTGGCCTCGCCGGCACGAAACTGGCCAGCCCAGTCAAACGCTGAACAATTTTCGATCGTTCGTCCGCACGAATGGTGAAGGTTCAAACGGAGCCTAACAGGGCTCCGATATGACGACTGTTTCGCGCAGCCCCGGTCGAGATTGATGCCGGACGCTTGCCGAATTGATTGTCGCAACACGAACGGATCAGGTGTAAAAAAACCGGGTCAGGTGATAGAAAACCGGCGCGGCGAAACAGACGTTATCGATCTGGTCGAGCAAACCGGCATGGCCCTGGACCAGAGTGCCAGTGTCGGTGACGCCACGGTCTCGCTTGATTGCGCTCATCGTCAATGTTCCCGCAATCGCCATGACGCTGACCACCGCTCCCATCACTCCCGCTTCCCACGGCATGAACGGCGTCGCCCAGTAAAGCGACGCGGCGATCAAGCCCGTTGTGACCATCGACCCGAACAGCCCTTCCCAAGTTCGGCTGGCGTTGATCTTTTCAGCCAATAATCGCCGGCCGGCTAGGCGGCTCCAAAACCGCTCCAACACCGAAGCCATTTGGGCGATCAGCAGCATGAAAACCAACAGCGACAGGTTGCTGTCGACCCAAGGTTGGCCATCGGTTCGGATCAACCGCAAATCCAACAGCGCCGGGGCATAGGACAACGAATAAACACAGATCAACAGCCCGGCTTGAATGATCGCACTGCGTTCGAGAAACCGTTTGGCGTCGCCCGACAGTGCGATTCGCGCCGGGATAAACAGGCTGGCGTAAACCGGGATAAAAATGCTGTAAAGTCCGTAAAAATCGATGTCGCGGTCGCCAAACAACCATCGCGGCGGACTGCTGCCGAACAGGACCAGCAGGTATTGCAGCGGCAGAAAAACAAAGAAGACCCAAAACAGCGTGCGGTGGTCGCCACGCCGCGTCGGGGTCATCGTCACGAACTCGCGAAGCGCCCAAAACGACACCACCCCGAACAGAATCACGGTGCCGATAAAGTGCAACAGGAATCCGATGACCAGAATCGCGGTCATCATCCACCAGACGCGCAACTTGTGATTGAACCGCTGCAACATCGCCGCTTCGGTCGACAAGTTTTCGCGTCGCGACATCAGCACCGCTACCAAAGTCGCGATCGATAGCGCGACCAGGATCACGGCCAGCAAAACGAACGTGCGAGTCGGCAACCAAACCGGATCGCCGCTGGCGGCGACCGCTGCGGCACCAACGACTTGCTCTGTCGCGGCGGGTATCGATTCGGAAACGGCTTGCAGTAAGGTCACTTCAATCGCGCCAAGACGGCTTCAACCATCGGATCAGTCCCAAGCGGTTTTACGCTGGCATCACCACGCGGGGCGATGTCAGCCGTTCGTAGCCCATCGGCCAACACTTGGCGAACGGCCATCTCGATTTTAATCGCTGCGTCCTCGCGCCCCAAAGAATGGCGCAACATCATCGCGGCGGCCAAAATCGTGGCCAGCGGGTTGGCGACCCCTTTGCCCGCGATATCGGGTGCCGAACCGTGAATCGGCTCGTACAACCCCGGGCCGCTGTCGCCCAACGACGCGCTGGGCAACATCCCCAACGAACCGGGCAACATCGACGCTTCGTCGGTCAAAATGTCGCCAAACAGGTTGGCGGTGACGATCACGTCGTAGTCGCGTGGGCGGTTGATCAAGTGCATCGCCATTGCGTCGACCAACACAACGTCGTACTTCACATCCGGAAACTCTTCGGCCATCACACGCTGAGCCACCTGGCGCCACAGTCGGCTCGGTTCCAGCACGTTCGCCTTGTCGACGCTGGTCAAATGGTTGCGTCGTTTGCGAGCGGCCGCAGCGGCCAAGCGAACGATCCGTTCCACTTCGCGGACGCTGTATACCATCTGCTGGAATGCCGTTTCGTCTTTACCCGAACCGGTTCGCCCCGATTCGCCGAAGTAAACGTCGCCGGTCAATTCGCGAAAGAACAGGATATCGGTCCCTTCGATGATCTCGCGCTTCAGCGGCGAAGCGTCCAGAAGTTCGTCGAACGGCACGATGGGACGCAAATTGGCGAACAGAGATAGCGCTTTGCGAATCCCCAGCAGGCCGACTTCGGGTCGCGTCTTTGCGGTCGGGTCGTCCCATTTCGGACCGCCGACGGCGCCCAGCAAAATCCCATCGCTCGCCTTGCACGCGTCGATCGTCGCTTGCGGCAACGGGTTGCCGGTTTCGTCGATCGCGATGCCGCCGATCAGGTGCTGGGTGTAAGCGATTGAAAAACCACAGATTTCGGCGACTTTGTCGAGCACGCGGGCTGCACCGGCGACGATTTCGGGGCCGATTCCGTCACCTGGCAGGAGGGTGATTTTGAATTGCATGAAAACTTTGGGGGTGGATTCAATGAGTAGGGAACGGTTTTGGCCAGAATCATTGCGACCAGCAGACGATTCGTCCAGGTAGCAGGCGAACGTCGATCGATCAAATCGGCATCAGCCGCTTCAACGTCGCGATGCTCTCGCTGGCCAATCGCTCGGCACCGGGTTCATAATCAAACACTTCCACGCTGACCCAACCCTTATACTGCGCGTCGCTGAGCGCCGCCAAAATGGGTGCAAAGTCGACGTCGCCCATCCCCGGTCCGCGGCGATTGGGGTCGTTGGCATGAAAGTGGACTAACCAATCGGCATGCTTGCCAATGATGGTCGGAATATCCTCCGGTTCGCTCGACATCGCTTTGACGTCCAAATGCAAACCGATTCGCGGCGACGGAAGCAGCGCCTTGAGCCGTCGCGTCTCGTCAGCGGTGTTCAAAAAATTCCCTTCCTGCGGCCCGAGCGGTTCCGGGGCGATGCGAACATCGTGGCGGTCGAGCAACGGGCCGAGGCCACCGAGCACTTCGGCGGCGTTTTGCATCGCCATCTCGGTCGTCACGCCGTCAGCCCGGTTTCGCTGCATGGGGCTGCCCAAAACCATCACGCCCGAAGTGTCACCGACCGAATTGTCCTGACACAGATCGCCGCACAATTCGATCAACGCCTCGAAATACTTCGCCGTTCGCTTTCGCGTTTCGGCGTCTTGGGTCGTCAGGTGATAACCTTCGGTTTTGGCCAACAACCAGTGCAGCCCGATGACCTGCATCCCCGCGGCGCGAACAACTCGGCGATACTCTTTCCGCTGGGCGGGCGAAATCGACATCGCGTCGGTGCCCAGCATAAAGGGGGCGACTTCCCAGCCGGTGTAGCCGAGCGATGCGGCTAGGTCGACCGCTTCTTGGAGCGGCATTTCGCCGAAAGTTTCATTGCAGATTGCAAGTCGCATCATTTGCCTCAAGGTCCGCGTGGTTGATAACGTTTCACCCGCAGACCTTAAAACAATCGCTCGGTGGTGCCAAGCGGATGACGCCCCGCACCGCGTCAGGCGACCTGTTTGGTGTCGCCACCGCAAACGCTTTGATAGAAACGGCTGCGAGCGAGCAAGTCTTCGTGCTGGCCGACGTCAGCGATTTGCCCTTCGTCCATCACGACAATTCGATCGGCCATCGCCAATGACGTGTGACGGTGAGTGATCATGATACCGGTGCGATTGACCAGGAACTTTTCGAGCGCTTGATGGATCAAGTGTTCGCTTTCGAGGTCGATCTGGCTGGTCGCTTCGTCCAGGATCAAGATATCGGGATCTCGCAAAA
>DNWZ01000726.1 GCA_003506095.1 Planctomycetaceae bacterium
CATAGGTGGACACTACGCTGGAGGCACTCGGAGGCTCGGTGGTTGATTCGTCGCCAGGGTCGTCGCTCGTTTCGGTTTCATCGGCCAGTTCGGCGAAGGCGGCATCGCGGGCGGCGTTCTCCGATGCGGCGGCGCTGCCGTTCATTGCGACTTGACCTTTTAAGTCGCTGATCGCTTGCGAATCTTCCTGTGTGGCAAAGCCGCCGGGGCCAGCGGGAACAGCCGGTGGCGTGTTGACTGGTGGGTTGGTCGAGTGGCCGTACGGGATTGGCGTATCGGCACTCGCCTCGGCGCTGTGGTCAATCGTAACATTGTAAGAGTTTGGGCTATCATCTTCGGGGGACAACGGCCAGTGATCACTGCCTTGCTCCGGCTCAAATTCTGCAAACTGACGTAGTGTCCAGCGCGACGTCCAACCGTTGCCGCTTAGCGTTCGGTTACCTTGGTAATGCGTATCGCCCGTGCCATCGATTCGCTGAGTTGAACGATGGGAATCGAACGTGCTGCGGAAGTAATCGTCCGTTGTCGTTTGTTGAAAGAAGTAGCCGTCGCTACCGTTGATCTGTTCGTTGTAGACACTGGAATGGCTGTCCGATCGAGCGTAGCTGGAATGAGTGACCGCATCCGAACCGGTGACCAACACAATCGCTTCACCAGCACCCTCACCTTCAAGCGGAGTAGTCGACGTCGTTGTGCGTGATGAATTCTCGCCGCTGGAGAACGTTTCAATAACGCGGCGGCGCGATGTGCCGTCAAACTCGTAAGTGCGTGGCGTCGGCGCATGCCACGCCGCAGGCAGGGTGTAGTTGCCATCGAACGCGGTATCGACATCGGTGTCGTAGGTCACGTCGAGCGACGTAGCGATGACATGGTTATGAGTTTGGACCCTTTGTGTGGGCACCAGTTGGCCGGTCGCCGAGTCGAACCGCCAATCGCTGCGATCGCGACTGCCGAAGTCACGAAGGTTGCTTTCGGAGGCGGTGTGATCGCGAGTCACGGTGATTGTTTGATTGCTAACCGGTTCGCCTACGTAAACATGGCTGAGTGGAATCAAGAAGGGGCCGCTGGTGGTCGATGTGCTGTTGTCGTACCCGCTCGCACTGGAGCCAGACATCGATCGCGTGGTTAGTTCGGTGTAACGATCACCCGTGCTGTCGGACGAAAGAGCGCCGTTGACGTAGATGTGCTGGGTGCTGTGATGCAGACGATAGCGGTGTTCGTTAGCGACGGTGATCGTGCCGGAGACTTCGAACCCGAATCGGTCATGGGAGTAGGTTCCGCCGCCGTAAGAATGGCGATCGTTATCAATATCGTGATGGAACCCGTTGGAGGCGATGTCAGACCAAGTGCCCGATGAGGGATCGAGCTGGCTTTCGGTTCGCGATGAACCTGACTTGTTTTCGATTTGTGAGTCAAGGAAAACGCCTGTCACGGCCATGTCTGGAGAGGTAACCGCCCAGAGGCCAGAGACGATGTTTGAGCTGCCTTCGGACCAACCGCTGGTGGTCTCTCGCGATCCGGCGATGTTTTTCCATTGGTCATCAGCGGGCCGTTTGCGGCTGGTGAGCGAGAAGTCGTAACCCGATGAATACTCGCTACTGAGTCGACGAGAGCCCTGGGCGGGAACGGGTGCGCCGGCGTCGACCAGGTAGTATCCAGCGAGTTCGAAGCCTGCGGCTGAATTACCCGATTGAGAAACGCGGATGCGGCCATAGTTGCCGGTGGCCCAATCGCTTTCGCCATCGGGATCATCGGCATCGGGCGGTGCCGCAGACCCGGTGCCCGGTGGACGCAGCGGTAGCGCGACGCGACCATCCAATCCGCCCAGTACGCTCGGGTCGATTCGCGGTGGAGTCGCACCGTCGCCAAGCGTTCGGCCCTCGTTGCTGCGGACGAGCATCGAGTGGGACGAAGTGTTATAAGAACTGCCGCGGAGCATGTTTCCGGAGTCGCCCATGGGGATTTCGAGCGATTCGGTTTGACCGGACGACTGGTTTAGCGAAAAGAAATAGTCATCGACCGTCTTGCCGCCATCGCCCCAGTGGCCGGTCCCGGGTTCGGTTTCCGGTGCATACAACTGTGACCAAGTTGCATGTTCGCTACGGGTGCGAGTCGTTTGGTCGATCATCCCGCCGCTGCTTTGGCCAGACTGGCTGCTTGAGGAGCGAGCGACTTGATCGGACAGTGAGATGCCGACCATCTGCAGCCACTGGTCGTCGTTGCCGGGCGATTGATCTGCCTCGCGAGTTGTGTTGAGTGTAAAACGGCTTGCCGAGGTGCCGCCGGCGTGATTCGCCGTTTCGTGAGAAAGGGATACCGACGTATCGACGCCGCCGAGGTTTCGATTGACGGAACCGTTGAGTTCCACGTCGGTTGCGGAGTTGAAGGTTTGCCAGTCGAACGATTCGCCATCGGTAGTCCAAGTGCCGTTCGGGCCACTTGGGCTAAATTGTTCGTCGAGCGAAAAGAACGCGCCGCCTGAAGCGCGATTAACCAAGCGTACGGTCCCGGTCAGGCCACCGGAATGAGGATGATCGTCGTCGATGTTGCCTGAGACGCTGAGACTGAATGCGAATTGCAATTGCGAACCAACGGCACTTTCACCGCTAACCTGCTCCAGCGATCCATCGGGCTGGACAGAAAATTCGTCATCATGTGCGGCGGAAACACGAAAAAAGAAGTTTTCAGTGACTGATCCTGCGAGTGTGCCAGAGTCGTAAATCCCGACTGCATCCCTCTGTGATTGGATGAAAAAGGACGAGTCGGAACGGTACAGTCCACCGAAGGTCCACTGGAGTTTTGGGAACGGCGAGCCGGTATCGTCGTCACCTGACTCGTCACCTGACTCGTCGCCTGGGTTGTCTTCCAAATTGTCGCCATCGCTTATTCCATCACTGTCGTCTAGGCCAAAGGTTTGATTCACATCGTCATCATCATCGGTTTCAGGCGGCACTTCTTGTGGTGTTCCGGTAAACGAAAGGTACAGCGAGTGCCTTGCCTGACCTGACTCGCTGGCAGACGTGAAAGCGGGGTCCCACTGGATATTGCCTGCATCGTTTGCGACCGTTCCGATGGCGGAGAAGTTGTGATCATATTGGACGCGGAGTCCTGAACTAAAACGGCTGTCGACATAGTCGGCGTTAGGACTTGGCGGGCTGCCGAGTTCCCACTGTCCATCCGCGTTGATCCAATGCAGAAGGCGCAAGAATTGGTTGCTGAAGTACGACTCGCTGTGGTTTGCGGTGCCATTGAAGGTGGTGTCACCGTCGGTTCGGGTGTAGACGCCATTGCCAGAAAATCCGTTATCGACCATCGTTTGGCTGAGCAGGTATGAAGAGCCAGAAACGCTCGGTTCGGTGTCGTCGCCGAACGAAGCAGAGACATTAACGGACGAATGGAGTTCGTTGCGGGCGATGTCCCATGCGGTGCCCGAGATCACGACGGATGACGGGGCCATCGGTTCGCTGGTTCGGCTTCCGCTGAGGTCATGTGACGCGAGGAAATAGTTTTCGCGGCGGAAGGTCATGCCGAATTCTACAGAGACTTCTGTGTCATTTTCGGCATCGCCATTTTCGGCTGGATCTTGATCACTGGCATCATTCTCGGGCTGTTCGCCGTCGTTACCGTGCTCGCTGGGGTTGCCGTCACCGGTGGCTTGATCACCACTATCATCACCGTCTTGGCTTGCGGCTTTGGGTCTGACCTTCAAAACCACGGTGGAACCGTCAGCCCCGCTTTGGTAGGCCTTTTCGGTGACGGTTCCATGCAAACCATCACGAGTGTCCAGTCCGTTGACGTCGTATCCGATATCAAACGAAGAGTTGAGCGTCAGCACAAAGTCGGCAGTTGTTACTTGCCAACCTGCGGTGTCTTCGTCGGCTTCATCACTGTAATATTGATTGTCATCGCCGGGTTCCGCCGCACGATCGTTGATTTCACCGTTGGCCCACTTGTAGTTAACGGAAATCAACAAGTAAGAGTGATCACTGAGATTTGCCCACTGGACACCGGCCATTGTGTCCCAGTGGACCGAACCGTTTGCGACTTGGTCGAATTGCGTATCCGACAAAACAAAGTCATGTCCATGTCCGGTTGCCGGCAGGTCCGCGGCGGTGAGGTCAAACGTCAGGTCGCGAAGGAAATTGGTTTGTTGGTTGTCATAGTAAGTAATCGCGCCGGAAAGTAGGCCATCTTGAATGTTTCCAGACGCATGGATGATTGAGAAAGAATCGGAGGAGGCAAAGAGTTCTAAGGTTCCAACATTCCAAACTACCGCATCGGAGGTAAACGTTCCTTGAGCATTCAGGATGATTGACGAGCGATGGTTGCCACCTAGCGAAACGGAACCAGACACCGGGGTGTCGAGTGAGCGTGTCTGGCCATCGCGATCTGGCGCAGTGCCGGCGGTTGTGTTAAAGGTTCCCGATCCTTGATATCCGCCTGTGCTGACAAACTGTGAAACGTCGTCGAATGATCCGCCAACGAATGCCCACTGGTGCGTCGACGCAACTTGCGAATCGTCGTCGCTGGTTGCATCAGCTTCGGTGTCTTCACCGCCATCATTGAAAAATTCTCCGTCCTCGTCATCACCTTCACCAGCTTTACTTGCTGGGATCGGTTGCAGATCAAAATCGAAGTGGTCGTTAAACGAGTAGCTGATCAAAAGTGTGCCCATCGCATTTCCTGACACTGCGATTTCTTCATCATCACTGTCCAGTGGTGCCGCCCAGGATTCAAAAAAGTATCCGTCACCTTGAGCCGTTATCGCGCTGGCGCCAGAGAGTGTGTAATCGTCACCGATCAGGACAAGAACGATGGAGCCTTGATCGGTGAAATGCGACGAGCCACGTTCTGTGATCGTGCCGGCGGTGTCGCCGTCTTGATAGGACCCGTTGCCGCTGTAGGCAGAACCGATCTGGTCGATCCAAGTGATCGTAAAAGTGAGCGGATCGGCGGTATCGTCCAGCTTGACACGTCCAGTTATCGAGCCTTGGTAATCGTGAAGTCCATAGTAGTTGAAGGTTCCTGAGACGGAACCGGAGCGAATCACAGCGGGTGGCAGATCACCATCGGTTTGCCCTTCCTGTTCCCCTTGGGTTGCATCGTTGTTGGGGGCTTGGTCGACCGCGTTTTCGTCATCGGACTCGATGGAGTCGGCGAGCGGATCGTAGCCATAAGAGCCTCCGCCACGATAACTGAAATGGACATGATCGCCGAGATCGACTGTCGCGCCGTGGTTATCGAAGTGAAGGATTGTCCAACCGGCAACAATGATGGTGAATGCTCCTGAATCACTTGAGGTAACTGAACCGTCCGCAAAATAGGTTCCGTTCATATCCTCATCATCGCCGGCCTCCGCTTCATCGGTAAACGGTTCGTCGATCAATGCAAAGTAATAGCTGTGGTGATAATGGCCACTGCGGTTGAAGTGAGTGACACTTCCGTCGCTGCCAAGGGTTACCTCCAAGCGATAAGTCAGTGACGGTGTGACGGTCGGTCGTGATGGAAAGCCCCAAGTCGGTTGCTCGGCCAACCAAGGCTGATCACCAGTCGATTCGTCATCACCCTGCGGTTTATCACCAGAACCTTCGTCGGACTGTTCAGCCGCTTCATTATGTACGCCCGTTATATCGACTGAGTAAGAGGTGACCGTGGTTCCGGCACCGGTTGCGATAAAGACAAACTCAACCGATTCATTCAGGCCAAAAGCTGGGCCGATATTGAGTGTCTCCGTATAGATCCATTGGTCGTCTTGGCCGTAAACCACCGTGCCTGCGCTATGATTACTATCGAGCCATCGAGCAACCATCTCGGTGGTAGGTGATGACTTTGGTGATGGGATGTAACCATCGGCAAGCACCACAACTGGACCACTGAGCCGGTTAAAATTGATTCGTCCCGTGCTGCTCGTCGGTGTATGCTCGTCCGATTCGGTCACGTCGACCGCCAAGACATTATGGCTGCTGTCGAGGTGGCCGTCGTTGACTGAAAAGACGATGCCAAACTCGGTTTCGGGTTCCGCGTGGCTCAGAAATCCGACCTCGCCCGTTTCCAACATGGCGGCGGTGATTGTGACTGGCAATGACATTTCATTTCCGCTTGCGTCGACGATCGCAGCGCCGATAGGAAACGCGTGGATCGTGACATGTGCCAATGAGTCGCCATCGGGATCTTCGAATGGAAATGTTTGGGAATCAAAGAACGTGATTTCACCTGTAGCGGCGGTGAATGGAGCCAACCATGTTACTGGTCGCGAGTTGGCGGTGCCGGTATGCGTTGCGGTGAAAGCTGCGGCCGAACTGGAGTCGATCCCATCGCTGACTGAGAACGAAAACGATGTTGCCGCGTTCCCGCTTTGGGACGGAGAAAGCGTGAGTTGGAGCGAACCTGCGGCGAGTTCAGCAGTACTGATTTCTTGGCCGATCGTGACATCTTCGCCCCAGTGCTTTAGTGAACCACCCGCAGGCAATGAAAGGATCGTTAAATGTGCGAATATATCGTCGTCAGCATCTGAGTAGGGGAAGTAAGAGGGTAAAAGCGTCAGCGGGCCCGATGCATCGATCGCAATCTGTGTGTTTCCGGTTGTCGGTGTCGAATTGCCAGCGGCGGTAACGCTGAAGTGAATGGTTGCCGGGGGACTATTGCTGTTTCCGTCACTTGCGATAAACGTGAGAGAGTCTTGGAACGCCGAACCGTTATAAGGATCGGGTCGATAGGCAAGGTGACCCGATAGAATGTCATAATCGTAAAACGTTTGGCCGCTGTAGACGGGATAGCCATAATACTCGAGCGTTCCCAGCAAAGGGACGGCGTGAATCGTGACCGTTTGCAACACGTCGCCGTCTGGGTCGCTGTAA
The DNA here is from genome assembly GCA_003506095.1 of Planctomycetaceae bacterium. Lineage (GTDB taxonomy): Bacteria > Planctomycetota > Planctomycetia > Pirellulales > Pirellulaceae > UBA6163. Next base: position 6,858 of record DNWZ01000726.1, read on the forward strand.
CCGAAGTCGGCGAGCGTCAGCGTGCGTGATTGGTTCCCTTGCAGCGTGTGGGTGCTGCCGGTAACGATCGGTGGCGAATTCGGGGTGATGTTTACGGTGTATACGACCGTGGCGGGAAGACTGTCGCCGAAGCCGTCGTCGGCTTTGAATGTAAAACCATCTTGATACGTTGCGTTGGCCGTGGGACTTGGGACATACGTCAAATACCCCCAATCGATCTCATATGCGTAAAACGACTGGCCACTGTAGATCGGGAATCCATAGTACTGTAGCGTGCCGATAGTTGGTGCGTTGAGAACCGTGATTGTTTGCAGCGCATCGCCGTCGGTGTCACTGTAGCCAAAGTCAGCAAGCGTCAGCGTCCGCGATTGATTACCTTGCAGCGTGTGCATGCTGCCGGTGACGACCGGTGGTGAATTGGGAGTGATGTTTACCGTGTATGCCACCGTGGCGGGAAGACTGTCGCCAAAGCCATCGTTGGCTTTGAATGTTAGGCTATCTTGATACGTTGCGTTGGCGGTGGAACTTGGGACGTAAGTCAAATATCCCCACTCAATCTCATAACTATAGAACGATTGTCCGCTGTAGATTGGGTATCCGTAGTACTGGAGCGTGCCGATACTCGGTGCGTTGAGAATGGTGATTGTTTGCAGCGGATCACCGTCGGGGTCGCTGTAACCGAAGTCGGCAAGCGTCAATGTGCGTGACTGGTTTCCTTGCAGCGTGTGGGTGCTGCCGGTAACAACTGGCAGTGAATTGGGCGTGACTTCGATATGAAAGCCGAGAGACGCCGGGATTGGCGATGAGTGCCATCCGTCGCTGACGGAAAAGCTGAAAGAGACGCTGTGGGACTCAGTTGCGCCGCTGGCCGGGACATAGTGGAAGGAGCCGAAGTGGATGTCCCAAGCGAAAATCTCTTGTCCGGCATATACCGGAAAGCCGTAGAGTTGCAGCTCGCCAAGGTTGGGTAGCGTTTGAACGGTCAGTGAAACGAGCGGATCGTTGTCGGCATCGGAATAGTTCAGATTGGCAATTGAAATCTGATGCGGTGCGTTGTGCTGGATATCAATCCAGTCGCCAGCAGCCATGGGAGGGGCATTGTCAGCGGCGAGCAGTTGCCTGGATTCGAGGTTTTCCAGCAATGCGCGGCGTTTGAGATGGCGCGATCAACGTCGCGAATTGGGTTGTGACGACTGGGTGTGGGTGTTTGATAGCCTGGAAAACGCTTGCGAAAACCATGAGACCCGCTTCATCCCACACCCCACAAAAAACGAAAAGAAGAAAAGGATTGCAGAATCGCTGCAACGCCAAGGGTGGTTCTACAGGCACCCAATCGGGGATGTCAAGCAAATTGTTTTTATTTTCTGGCGAGCGATTCTAGGCTCTGTCTGAAAACGCTTA
>DNWZ01000407.1 GCA_003506095.1 Planctomycetaceae bacterium
CGTCCGTTGACGATGATTTCCATCACCGATTGGACACCCTGCGGCAACTTGGATTGTTCGCCCAGTTTGGCTCGCAACGTCGGGCAATATTCCGCGTAAGTGCTGGCGATCATAAAACTGTAACGACTGCCCGCTTTGCTGCCGCTGGCTGCGACTCCGCCAGGAAACGGCGTGATCGTATTAGGAATTTGTTCGACCGCGATTGCCGCCTTCTCGGCCGCTTCGATCGCGGCGTCTTCGGTCGCGCCGAAGAACCAAAGATTGCCGCCCATGACACCGTCTTGAAAACCGAACCGACGAGTTAAGAAAAACTCGCCGCCCAAAATCGGAATCACCCAACCGCGTTGCCCATACCGAACGGCGCGAAACTGGTGACCATCGCCGAACAGGGCAATTTTGCGGCCGAGTTTAAAGTAATCTTCGGTATCGAGCAGATTGAAACAGCGGATCGTCGGACAGGTCAAAGCATTTTGGCTGATTCGGGCCAACATCACCTTTTCGAGATGTTCGCGACGATCTTTGCGAAACCGTGGAACATGGAACTGAACGATACAGCCCGGGCGGTTATCCGGCGTTTGCGACGCATCGACCCAGCGGACCATTCCCGATTCGCAGTCGCACAAAATCGTACTGCTGGCGTGCCCCGTGACGGCGGCGACGGCGTGGCCGAGCCAGCGGCGATCACGACCAGTCAGCAGCACTTCGCCATAGATACTGCGGAAGCCTTCGGCGTAGGTATCATCGACAAGTTGTCGCAGGTCAGGCATGGGAGCGTTCGCAGAGAAAATGGAAAGGGTGCAGTTGTTATCGACAGGAAAGCGTTCTGCGACTTGCAAGTCATCAGGCTGATCGTCAGATTACATCACATCGCTAGTCGATCGCATATCGGGCCAGCGCCAATCACCATCGTACATCGCCTTGCGCGACGATATGCCACGCACCAAGATGGTCTCGGCCAGGCGATGATCGTGGCCAACGATCACGCTTGTCGCAATGATTCGCACCAGCGATTCCGGGATCGCATGTGACGACGAAAAAAACGTATCGGTGCGGTTGATCAAGGCGACGTGGCGAGACGTTTCCGCAAAGCGCGGCCAGCGAGAACCCCGGTCGCTTGAGATTCATAAACGGCCAGTTGCCCTTCGACTAGGACATGCCTTAACCCGACCGGTGGCAGATAAGGATCATCATAAGTAGCGCGGTCGATGAACGTGGCGGGATCAAAAATAACTAAGTCGGCGTAAAGTCCTGCTGAGATTTTGCCGCGATCATCCATGCCAAGGATCTCTGCGGGCAGGCCGCTGCAACTTCGGATCGCCGCAGCCATCGACAGGACCGAATCGCCAATCGCATAGCGACCGATCTTGCGCGGAAATGTGCCGAAGGATCGCGGATGTGGCATGCTGGCCGAGGGCACCTTTGCGCCACCGTCGCTGGCCGTTGCGATCCAAGCGACTGGCATCGCCAATCTCATATCTTCTTCGCTCATACCAAAGTTGATCACCGACGCGCCGCCATGCTCTTGAATCGTCATCACCAGGTCAGCCGGATGGACCTTTTCGTCGCTCGCAATCTCATCGATCGAACGGCCGATCCACTTGGCGTTATGGGCGCAGGATACAAGCTGGATTCGCGATGCTCCTGCGAGTTGTGTCACGAGTTCGGTACGGATTCGTGCCGCCGTTTCGGGGTCTGACAATCGCTTGCGAAGCTCGCCGCGCCCGCCTTCGCTGGCCCAGGACGGAAACAGTGTCGCTTCGAGCGAGGTGCTCGAGGCGGCATAGGGATATTGATCGGCGGTGATGACCAGTCCGTCTTGTCGGGCTTGTTCAATTTTTCCGATCGCCAATCTCAAGCTGCCCCAGTTCGATTTTCCGCTCGCCTTGATATGAGAAATATGAACCGGCAATTGGGCTTGGCGTCCGATAAGAATCGCTTCGTCAACGCTTTCAAGAAGTGCGGAACCTTCATTACGAATGTGACTAGCATAAATCCCGCCATGACTGGAAACCACTTTTGCGACTTCGATCAATTCGGCGGTTGGCGTCAGCGTGCCAGGAATGTAGATCAAACCGGTCGACATGCCGAACGCCCCGTCACGCATCGCCTGATCGGCCAACGCGAGCATTTTGGCCATTTCTTTTTCGCTCGGATCGCGACGCGCCGAACCGACGACGCTGCGGCGCAGACTGCCTTGTGGTAACAGGTGCGCGACATGTGTTCCCGCACCCTCAGCGTCGACCGAGGCGAGGTATTTTGCGACGTCGACATGCCCTGATCCACAATTGCCCGTGACGATTGTCGTGCAACCTTGTAGCAGATAATTCACATTGCCACGTGTGTCGCGTTTCAAGATCGGATCGTCGCTGTGGTTATGTAAATCGATAAACCCCGGCGCGATGACCAGTCCCGTGCAATCGATTCGAATTGCACCATCGGGCTGGGTTGTGATCGAAATTTCGGCGATTTTGCCCTCACGGATCGCGATGTGTCCGACGATCGGGTCGCTGCCATCGCCGGGATGGATCGTGCCACCGATCAGGACTGTGTCATAAGTGACCTCCGCGCTCGCGCCAGGTTTCACCTCGGATGTCGGTTGATCTTGAGCCGAAACGCTTGCTGGTAACGTCGCAACCAGAAACAAACCCAGAAAGATTCTAGGCACGACAATCTCTATTGTCGTTGTAGTAAATGATGCGATATTCATGGTTGTGATGCTTTAGGACTTGAAGTGCCTTCCGGGCCGATCATGGTTTGGACATTGCCTGATGCATCGGCATATCCACGGCTCATAGCCTTGGTCGAAAAGGTCATTGCGGGGATTCCGACCGGGCCGACCGCAATCATTCCGCCATCGTCTGGCTTGAGGATTTCGTGGATGACTTTTTCTGTCGCTTGTTGAACCGTCAAATTGCTGTGCTTGATGAACCAAGCGACCTGTGCCGAGGCGCTGTGCCGAATAAACTCTTCGCCAATACCTGTGCCGCTAACCGCGACGACACCGTTTTGCGCATAATTTCCTGCACCCGCGATCGGGGTGTCGCCGATGCGGCCGCTCATCTTCCCGCTGCGACCGCCAGTGGATGTCGCTGCGGCCAAGTTGCCCGCTTGATCGCGTGCGACGGCGCCCACGGTCCCTTGGCTGTCCCGTTTGACCGGGTTTTCAAGCGGTGGCAAACCTTGTTGGTTTCGTCTGTTTTGAATCGCTTCGAATCGTGACGGAGTAAAAAAATACTCTTGCGAAACGGACCCAAGCCCTTTGTCGATCGCGAATCGATCCGCCGCTGGGCCGCCGATCAAGACGTGATCGGTTTGATCCATCACTGCGCGAGCGACGGATATCGGGTTGCTGGCGACTTTGATTCCCGCAACCGCTCCGGTTTTCATGTTGGTGCCATCCATGATCGCAGCGTCAAGCTCGAACGTACCATCGATGGTCATCACGGCGCCACGTCCGGCATTAAAGATCGGCTCGTTTTCGAGAATGCGAACGGCTTCTTCCACCGCATCCACGGCCGCGCCCCCTTCGGCCAAGACATAAGAACCTGCAGCTAAGGCCCGTCGCAGTGCGGTGTGATAAACCGTTTCGCGCGCCGCAGTCATCTCGCCAGCGATCGTGCCAGCACCGCCATGAATCGCGATGGTCCATCCTGGATCGGAGTTGGATTCTGCTTTGTTGGACAAAGGTTCGGATCCCAGCGATGGGTTATGAGCGATAAAGGTTATGAATAAAAAAACGATACACGCCAACTGTGCGGAATGACGCCCAAAGCGAATTGGCAAATCGAATGTGTGCGACATGATCCAAGTTGCCAATCGCCAAGCGGGGGAGATGGTCTTTGCGAGGTGCTGTCGAAAGTGATCTGTGATTGATCGGAATGCAAAGGCAAGTGTGACATTACTCGCGATTCATTGTGCAATCAACTCGATTCCGACTTAGGATCGTACTGGACACTGATTTCCCTACACGAACGCACCAAACCTGCGCGCGAAGCATGGGCCACGACCCTAAATGGTGCCACCCGACCCTAAATGGTGCCACCCACCTTTTGTTGACTTGGCGGTGGTTGATTGGTAATATTGGGACCAATAGGGAGAAACGGTCATGGGTAGAGCAAAGCGCGCCGAAGAGTTTCAGCCGTCCGAAG
>DNWZ01000686.1 GCA_003506095.1 Planctomycetaceae bacterium
AGTAGTCGTAATACGAGACGAAATAATGAACTGCGTTGTTCGGAAAGAACTCTTTGAACTCTGCGTACAATTGCGCCGCAAGTGTTTTGTTGTGGCTGAGGATCAATGCCGGGCGACCTAGACGCGAAATCACGTTCGCCATGGTGAACGTTTTACCGGTACCGGTGGCACCTAACAAAACCTGAAAGGGTTCACCTGCCTGGAAACCACGAGTCAACGCATTGATCGCTTCGGGTTGATCGCCCGAAGGCGGAAAGGGCTGATGAAGCTTGAATTCGGCGGGCGGCAGCATGGACGATGATCGCGAAGTGTTAAGAGCCAATTTGTATCAGCTATTAGTTTAGCGTCTTCGGATAGGTCCGATCAGGCCAACCGAAATCCGGCGTTACCACTTGACCCCAAAGTGGCCCCAAACGGCCAACCAGCTTTTCAAACAGAGCCTCGTTTCAAGTCGGTTTCAACCAGCTTATTCAGCGGTTTAACGCACTGTTTGCTGCGCCTGGCTGATTTGTCGAAACGGCAACGGCGACGCAACGCTTGCTGTCCAGTGGCGGATTTTTACGTCGTCAACGGCGACTTCACCGGCACCGATCAGCTCCAGAATGACGCTTGTCTCGCCCTCAGTGAGCGTTTGTCGATAAAGCGTTACGTTTTGCCAATGTGGCGTCGCTCGCACCAAGACACCCAGCTCTGGACCGGCGACATTTTCATAGATCAAAACGCCTTGGTCAGGGCCGCCAAACCCAAGCGTCTTAACCTTCAAATCGATTCGTATCGGTGTCTTTGCGGCAAACCGCACCGCGGGGCTGCGTATTTGCAGCATCGTTCCGGCATAGCCGCCGGGCAGATTCTCGCCTTGCAACGTCGTTACGTTCGCGACCAGGCAGGCCGCCCCTTCGGCTTGCGGCCCGGCGACAATTGAAACGTCAGAGCGAGCCGTGGTGTCGAAATTGGGCCGCTTTCCGACACTCCATCCGGCGTCACCGAGCAATGCGTTGGAATCCAACGCGCCACCCATCAACATGTTTTCACTCCAACCCGCATCGGCCATCAGCGGCCACCACATCACTTGGGTTGCGGTGCCACCAACGGCAAGCAACGGCGGACAACTGTTTAAACCTGGCGATGGATTCGCTCTGGCCAAGGCGTCCGCGAGCTGCCAACGTGCTTTCATCGTCCACGCGTCTGCGCGGCGGGCCATTCGCAGCGTCGAACCCGAGTCGCCGCCGCGGAACATCGGCTCGGCGTCTCGTAACGTGTTATGGGCAGCGCGCAGCATATCAAGTGAGGATGCCGACACAGGAACGATGCGCGCGGATGTCGCTAACCGCCAGTCGTCGCTGACCTGCTCAGCCGCTTGACGCGTCATTTGCCAACGATCACTCGCCGCCTGATTGGCCAGGGGCTGCAGTGACCGGGCGATACGTCCGCCCAGCGCCGGATCGCTGGACAGTACAATTGTTTCAACGACATCCGGTGAAACCACTTCCAGATGCACACCCGCGGAAGACGTTTCGACAGCCATTCTTTCAGCGGTAAAATGCGTCAATCGCCAAGCGATCTTTGTCGAATCGCTTGGTGGCAGTGAGATCCTTAAAGAATCGCCATCGCCCGCCAAAGCCATCCCTTGCCGCTGTGCTGTGGTCGAAAGAATCAAAAGCTGNNCCACCCGGGAAATCGAGGCGGCTGTTATGAAACAGCGGGCCTTTCGTCGGAAATCGTGGCCCCGCGATCCCGACGCTGACCAAAGCTGCGATCGAATCGATGTATCGATTTACATAGCTGAGCGCCATAGAACGATGTTGCGCTTCAACGGTTCCACTGGTCAACGAACGGTTGGACCTGAACAGGATGGCCCGCGGCGACAGCTCCATGGATCGAGCGACTTGCAATAACACGCTGTGCCAATACAAATCATCGCTTCGCGGCGAACCGATCGACGCCGTGATCGCATCGAGTTGTCGCTTCAGTGAATCAGGGACATCGGTTTGTACGCCAACAATGTCAAGCTGCGTTCGGCCCGAACGTGCCAAACGATCCGACAAAACGGCGATTTCTTCGGGGCCGGTAAGGCCGCGAACTGATGGCGGCAGGTCATGAACCAAGGTACTTGCAATCGCAGAATATTGGCGAAACGACTCAGCGGGCGCAATCATCACAGGGCGTTGCCAAACGATCGGCCAGCGTGAAATCTTATCACTTACGTCGGCCGCAGAGTCCAAGTTTGCACTGGCAAGGGAGGTCCCCAGATAGTAACCCACCACCGGTTCAAGCAACGGTGTAAGGGCCGGGTCCGGAACGGTCGGCGGCGGTGACAGAATCTTTACTCCGGATCGGATCGCTTCGTTTAACAAGAGGTGATCTGGCGGGCGCGATGATAGAATCGCATCAAAGCCGAGTGTTTTAACCCATTGCAAAGGTTCGCCCTGGTGTTGCAAGATTTTCCAAACCTTGCCAGCGCCAAATGGGCTTTCAGGCAAACGTGATCCAAGCGGTTGTGTCTGCTGAGCGACCGTGCCGGTATCAAAACGTTCGGACGCAAGTTGGCCAGGGCCCGACTTGCCACGCTGGTCAGCGAACTCGCGCATCGACGAAACCGCAACCATTGAATCGATTGCTAGATTGTCGATCAAGATCGTCGTTGTGCCCTGTCCTGTATAAGCATTGATGACAACGGCATCAACAAACGCATCGGTAAAATCTGCTTCGTTGCCGTATTGCCGTCGCAATGCATAAGATTTCAAACGCAGTTGCTTTTCAATCGCACCAACACCCAGCATTTGCCACTGGCCAGCTTCCCTGTACTTCGCACCCAAAATGATCACTGACACCGATTGGCCTGTTGCAGCGTCGATGACCAGAGGAAAACGGATCCTTAATCCAACCGATTGGCCCGTCTGAGCCGACTTAATGAACACGCGAGCGGTCAGTTCGTCGATGACTCGCGTCGGTTCAATCCGATATTCCAACATCGCTTGGGTACCGCTGCCCGCTTGAATCGAAATCGATTCGCAACCGCTGCCACCGACTCCGCTCGTTGGTGCGTTGACATGACTGGTCACACGTGCTTGGCAATCCGAAAACCCAAGCTGCCATCGCGGCGGATAGGCGTCCAGCGGGTCGAGCAATTGACCGCTGACGTTTGAAACCATTGCAACGCAGA
>DNWZ01000687.1 GCA_003506095.1 Planctomycetaceae bacterium
GCTGAACGCCGCCTGGGTTCGGACGTGACAAGCCAGGGGTCTGTAAGTTCGGCGTTTGCGGTCGAGCCGTTCCGCCCAACGATGGGAGAGAACCAGCCCCAGGACGCGTTGCCGGCTGCGTCGGACGCGTTGCGGGCTGCGTCGGACGAAGATTACCACCACCGCCGGCTGCCAGACCGCCGCCACTTGGTCGACTGATGCTGCTTGGCCCTGCACCACTGGGTCTGCCGACGCCGCCCAAGCTCGGGCGTGCACCGCCGCCGCCGACGTTAGGCCGAGCTCCGCCGCCGCCGGCGTTAGGCCGAGCACCGCCGCCACCGCCGCGATCAAAGCGCTGCGCATAAGTGCTGGGCGTGATTGTCGATGCGATGCACAGCACCATGCAAGCGAGCACCGATCGGCAAGCAAATGTTGAGAGGGTCTTCATAGTCGATAGGTCAGTTACGGATCGGAGACTTGCAGAAGGAGACGAGCGTTTGATCAAGGATTATTCTTTAGTCGCAGTGCCAGGGCGAGTCGGCTTGGGCGGAGCACGCGTGACGGTCACATCAAAATCTTCGGCTGTTTCGTCGCCGATCAACCGGTCGGTTCCGATCATCTGATAACGGTCTTGATCGAGTTGGCGATAATAAACGGTTGCAAATCCGATTGAACCATCAGTCTGCGTCGACTCCGATTTGATCACCCAACCCTCTTGGGTCGGCGTCCAAAGGCCGCCGCCAAATCCACCATCGGAATCGAACATCCAGGAGCGGATCTTGCCAGTAAGCGGATCCCAACCGATCCGTTGTTCGGTTTTTAGAACAACTTGGCCACCACGCGTTGCTAGAAACTTGCCGACCAGGAAATTCTTATCCTCGTCCCACCTATACGATATCCGTACCGCCAACTCTGAACTTTCGCTGATCCAGTCGCCCACCAACCAAGCCAGCGTTTGCAATCGGTCGCCAGACGTCGGGGCTGGTTGATCATCGAACTCGCGAATGGATGCCAATTTCCATTTGCCATCCTTTTTGGACAAGGTCGCGATGTAACGAACTTGTGCGAACGCCGAATCGCCAGCGGCCAGAAAGCGTGTCCCTTCTTCGATCGCCACTTGATCACCAATCTTGCGGATCGAGTCGATTTGCAGAGAAAGTTTCGCACCAGGAAACTTTGCAAAGTACTGGGAAAACAAATCTTTCAATTCGTCGTGGCCACGATACAACAGCCCCGATTCATCAATCAGTTCGCCATCGGCCAAAAACGCGTTGACAACGGCGTCAACATCAGCCGCGTTGAACGCCGCTGTTAAGGACTCCTCGACCGAAGCCACTTCGCTGACGATGTCGTCCTGCGCTCGTGCAGATGAAGACGACCCAACCGCAGCACCCATCAATGCCACAAATAAAACGGAGACACGGAAAGCAAGGCGTAACATCAGCGGCGGTTCCTCAAGCAAGAAAAGTCGATCAAATGAGCTATCGTGAGACGACCGACTAATTGTAATCAGGAAAAGGGCCCGCCGTCTTACCCCCTTTAGCTGCATTTTACGGAATAAAACACCGATTGCCGGCATGCCCCCCCGAACCCAAGAGCCCACCCGGCCCGCCGGACGGGAAAGCGGACTCGCAAACGGATTGAAATGTTGATTCTTGTCGATGGATGGATCCATTGGCATCCAGGCCTGCGATTTCTGACAGCCGATTTCAGACTCCGGGCCTTTTGGTTCAATCACAAATGTCGTCAACACTCGCCCTGATGACTTTACGACCCTTTGGCGACTCGATGAGTCCGGAGCAGTGGCGTCGATGACGGGCTCCACTGAAATACCGCTGGACACGATGTCTCTACTGGATCGTTTCAACGATCCGAAGATTGCCGCAGCCGTGCACGGTTTGCTTGATCAATTCGAAACGATCGAGCGGGCGACCCGCACGGCCAGCGAACTACCGAACTTGATCACCATCGCGACCGACTTTTTCGATGCCGTTTGTCAATACGCTTCGCGCGTTGGGATCGACATCGAACAGCGAGCAACTCGACTAGTGAAGTTGACCGTCCAGGTCACCGAGAAGAGATCGAGATTGGATAGGATCTGATTCATTTCACGCCGCCGATGAGCGCACCGGATTTTGTCGCACACAGCGCACTGGCTGGTGAAGACGGATGGGTCGACGTCGACAAGCACACGTTGCAGCACACTCGATTCGCGAATGTCGATGGTATCGGCGACGCGTCCAGTTTACCGTCATCGAAAACCGAGGCGGTGATTCGCAAGCAAGCTCCGGTGTTGGTCAGCAANNTGTTGGCGGCGATGAAGCAACAACCTGCCATGGCCAGCCATGACGGTTCTACATCGCGTCCGGTGACCACCGGCTATAGCAGCCTGGTGCTAGCGGAGTTTGATTACAGCGGTAAGCCTGCCGAGCCTGACGTTACCGACATCGAAGGTTTTCAAATCGCAAACCAGACGTAAATCGCGACCACAATGGCGACTAATAACGCGCCGCCGGGGATCGCCAAACGCCAAGGTTCCATCGGCACCGCATAGACGACTTCGGCAACGCGTCCTTCGTCGTCAACGGCTTGGGCGGCGATCTGACGTGGAAACACCTGACCCATCAACAGCATGAAACCGACCAAAACGGCGAATACCAAACCGAGAAAATGGA
>DNWZ01000233.1 GCA_003506095.1 Planctomycetaceae bacterium
GCGAGTTGCAGTCGCGGCAGTCGAACCATTGTGGAGTCCGGCACTTCGGGCAGAATTTCGATTCGTTGTTCACCGGGGTACGGCACTCTGGGCAATGCAGAGCCGCGGTTATCCCATTCAACGCCGAAGTTACATCTAACTGGGTATACGTGAGTGGAGGTTGAGTAAGCGGAATATCCTCAAGTCGTCGCCGAAAAACGGCCATTGTTGCAAGACGTTTATCCGGGTCCGGCTGGAGCGCCGAATCAATGTTATCGTCCCATCGCGGGCTGATTCCTTGGACCAGCGAAGACGGTGACGAATAGGCACCTCGAGGTACCTTACCAGTCAGCATTTCGTAAACCAGAACACCGAGCGAATAAACATCGGCACGCGAGTCAGCTGTTGCTGCATTCTCACGTTGTTCGGGTGCCATGTAGTCGAGTGTTCCCATCGCGGTTGCTGGTACCGTGAGCCTTGCGTCGACTTCAAGGTTCGTGATTGAAGCAATACCAAAGTCAGCGACCTTTGCGTTTCCGTGGCGGTCTATGATGACATTGCCGGGCTTGATATCGCGGTGAACGATGCCCTTCTCGTGAGCGTAAGCAAGGGCTCCCGCTATTTGCATGCAGAAGTGTTTTACCTCTGCGGCCTCGAGCCTTCGCTCGTTCAAGATACCACGAAGGTCCGTGGGGGTTCCACCGGCCAGTCCCTCGACGTACTCCATGATGAAGTAAACCGAATCGGCAGCACGACCGCGTTCAAGAATCGTAACGATGTTCGGATGTGAAAGGCTGGCGAGTGCCGCAGCTTCGCGCTCGAACCGTTCAACAAAATGTTCGTCACGTGCCAAGGCTGGTGATAGGACTTTCACCGCAACGCGTCGTCCGAGCGAAACTTGCCTCGCTTCGATGACCGTGCCCATGCCGCCTTGGCCGATCATGCCAAGAATCTCGTAGCCTGCAATCCGCAAGTTTATAGGCTGTGCGCGAAGTGGGTCTCGCGAATATCCCGGCACCCTAGTGTCTTCATCAAATACAGGCACTGTTGTCAAGCAAACCGGGCATTGCACTCCTGTATCAACAAAAAAACCGCTTGTTGCATCAAACTCCTTACGGCAACCAGGGCACTGCATCAGTCGCTTCATCACAAAGGCACCTTTTCCTTCGATCCTCAGTTGGACTACTTCAATTTCTGCAGTGCAGTGATGCGCGCTTGGGTACTCGGGTGAGTCGCGAAGTGGCCGTCAATCTCGCGTAGTGTCACATCGATCAATTCGTTTGAAACCTCGTCGGATCGCGGGGGTTCGAGCTTCGCAAGTTTGGTTAGGAATGCAATCGCGACGGGCTTGCCCTTACCCATAAGAGAATATGATCGGGCGTCGGCTTCAAACTCTCGATCTTCCGCGTAGCCCAAAGCGATAGCTTGGTATCCGATCTGAACNNCGAGCGAGGCGCCCAAGCCGCCCGCCAGTTCTGACGCTCGCGCCGCAAAAGTCACCTGCTCGACACAGTGCCTCAAATCCACGTGTGCGATTTCATGCCCAAGAACGAATCTCAATTCATCTTCATTTGCTACAAAATCCAAAAGACCACGATTTACGTATATATAGCCACCTGCGTGCGCAAACGCATTGACTTGAGAATCGTCAATAACTGAGAACGAATAGTCTATATCCTTACGGTTTCTCTGACGCAAAAAAGGTTCAGCGAGCTTAGCGAGCTGTGATTCCAGCTTTGGGTTGTGAATCATCGGCAGCCGATTCATCAACATTTCGTGCAGTTGCCTACCCAACTCGCGCTCGTCAGACGCATCGAGTTGAATCGACGCCTGAAGGACTCGATCAAGGGAACGAGTCACTTCACGTCCTGTTTTGAACACTTCACCTACAAGAGCCGCAGGATCAATTGGCATTGAGCTCGACTTTGATTCTGTCGCAGTCGGCTTCGCAGCTTCATCGTTAGTGGGATTAGTGGGATATGACGATTCCGGAACAGAAACTCCCGGAGTATTATCAAGGATCTTACGAATTTCTCCGAAAATCGTCTGAGCGGTTTCACCAAGTTCATTTGCGACGTCCTTTCCACTTTTCCCGGCAGCCTCAATTGCCTGCTCAACGCCGTCCGACACGACCGAACCAGCGGCCGACGAAACAGATTCGCGAGTTTTCTCTGCTTCGCTTTGAATCACACGAACAATCATAACTGCGGCAACCAACAAAGCTGCCGCTCCGACCAAGACCGACGTGAAGATAGTCCGTGATTGCATAGAAGTTTGCCGGAACTGATAGGCCAACGTTACCAATTCATGTCGTCGCCAACAAAGGCGCGATATTCGATTGTTTGGGCATTCTGATTTGACTTTCAAACCATCGAAACGACCACACTAACCCAAGGCTGAGTGGCAATCAATACCCCCGGCAGCTTCGATGAGGAAAAGCGACTGTTTAACGTATTGGCACCGATTTGCAGCTCATGTTGAAGGTAGCAAGCCAATGTATCAACTACGTCTTAACGCTCTTGACAAACCGATGGATTCTGTTCAGACGACGCGTTGCCGCCACCACCGAAGCGACTGGGAAAAAATTCTTCAGACAGAAGCTCATACCTAATCAAGCGAGCGAGAGTTGATTGCCTGTAGTCGAAAATCAGAAAAATTGGCTGATGTTTATTTTGATTCACGGCAATTCTCACAACCATGCCCGTGTGCCGTGTATATCCAACAAATGTTTCGCGACGGTTTCGCGTTCGACCCAGTCGGGCATGAGCGGTTGGAACTTGGCGAGGCGGCAGTTGGGGAGACTGGCGTGGATGGTGGACCAGAGGGTTTTGTCGGTCCAGAAATCCTCGCGTGACAGGCGATCGATGTTTTCGGCTAGCCAGGCTGTCGCTTGCGCCGCGGACTTTGACGGCGCAATTGTCGGGGATGACGGTCCAAGTCGGTTCGATCGCAGTCAATGCGTAGCGGAGGGTTGAATTGATGCGACCACCGGCAAAAGTCCACCAACGTAGCTCTGTCGAATCGGCTTCGATTCCGCTGCGGGTCGGGTGCAGGAATTTTCCTAGGGTTTCTCGTTGCT
>DNWZ01000015.1 GCA_003506095.1 Planctomycetaceae bacterium
CGGAACGCGTTACAAGCGACCACAGACGACGACAGACGACGACAGACGACCACAGATACCCCCCCCTACTGCCGTACGTCTTGCGGGTCCCCGGCAGTCCCACTGTGGTTTGCGGTAGATGAAAGCCCCGTCCCTCTACACCCCAGCAAAATCCTACCTTCCGAAGTCCAAAATTATGAAACGATTGAAAAGCAGAATCGATGCACTTGAACGTGGCCGATCCAGCGGCGAACTGACCCGAGCGGAGCAAATGTTGCTGGTCAGCATCCTAGGCCGCCGTGATAGCCTGTTTTGGCCGTGGAGATGGCAGATCGGGCGTCAACCGCCGATGGCTGAAATCATGGCAAGGCAACGCGACTACTTGGCGGGCGTCGTCGGCATCACGGTCAAGGCGGACGGGCGCGGCGATTGGAAGAACGCCCACGAAATGCGACAACGGCTTATCGCCAGCGGAATGATTGCCGCTAGGCATTCAGGCGGTCAGGTTCAAAGCGTGTTCCCGAGCCCGCTAGGCGAAGCCACAGCTAGGGCGCTGGTCGGTTCGCGGCTACGGACATTCCGCGAAGCGTTCCGCATGTTGGCAATGCTCATCCTCCGAAGCAAGCAAACGGAATGCACAACGGTTTGCGAGTCGGTTTTGTTCGACATCGCTTGCGTTGGCTGTCCTAGCGATTGGGACCACATGACCGAAAACATGCTACCGCTGCTGACCGCCGGGCTGGTCGAATGCCACAGCGACACCCAGGGCCGGGCGTGCTACTCGCATAAGGTCGGATCGGTACCAGATCCCGAAGCGGTCGAGCTCCAAGTCTCACCCGATCCCGATTTTGACGACCACTACATCGCCGCATTCGATGATGCGAGGGCATCACTTGAGGCGTGCGAGCCGCGAGATCCGCATGAGGTTTACATTCCCCTGCCCGCGACGGGTTGGGGCTGGTCGTCACCTGCTAACGAGGAAGTTTCCAATGAAGAAATCTAAGTTTTTCGAGCCGTTGGCCGTGGCGGTTGCTGCTGGGATGACCATCAAGGCGGCATCGGAGGTTGTGAATTGTGCGGTATCGACGGCTTACGCAGTCTCCGCCGACGACGACTTCCGCCGCAGGGTATCGGCAATCCGAACGGAGGCCGTCGCGGGTGCCGTTGGCAGGCTATCCGATATGGCATCCAGGGCCGTCGATACGCTTGGCGAATTGCTTGACGCGTCAAATGACCCGCCGGTCCGGTTGAACGCAGCCAAGGCGATTCTAGGGGCCGTGGGGCCGATGGCAGAGTTCGCAGAATTGCGGGCTAGAATCGATGCGATAGAGGCCACCGGGCCAGGGTTGAAGGTGGCGCGATGAGATCGGGCGAACGATGCACGAAATGCCACATCGGCAGGATGAAGACAAGAACGGTATTCACCCGAGGATCAAGCCGAGTTCGGTATCTGGTGTGCCGCGACTGTAAGACGACCGGCAAGGAGGTTTTGCCGATCGATGACCTAGGCCGGGCAATCATCGTTCCCATTGCTACGCATAGCAATCGAAGCGATAGCCAGGCGACACCAACCCGCTAAGATTCTCATATCGATGGCATCCACCCACCACTAAGGAAACGGAAGTGAAAACGATTCACATCGACGGGCCAATCGGGCCAGGGCCGGGCGAGATCAGCGCCAGGGCGTTCAAGTCTCAACTACCTGCTGACGGATCACCGATCAGCGTCAAGTTCCACAGCGAAGGCGGATCGGTATTTGAGGCGTTCGCAATCTTCGATGCGATCAAAGCCTATCGCGGGGCCAAGGTGGCATCGGTCGAGTCGATGGCGTTTTCGGCCGCTTCGATGCTGTTGTGTGCGTTCGATGACGTAGCGATCAGCGAGAACGGTTACGTAATGCTTCACGCCCCTTACCTTGACGATGTCGAGCAATCGCCAAGCGAGCGGCAACTACTGGCCAATCTCCGCGAACGGCTGGTCAATCTGTACTCGCAAAAGACACGGCAGCCAATCGCCACAATCGGCCGTCTGATCGATCAGGAGACGTTTTTCGATGCAGACGCGGCAATGAGCCTAGGCATCGTCAACCGGATCGTCAGGGCACCACAGGCGGTACAGGCCAGGCGTCTACCGTCGCGAGTTCTCGCCAAGCTGGCCACATCGAAGCAAGGCACGACCGCAACGGCGCGATGGCAATCGGCCGTCGCAGCCAAGGCCGCTTACATGCCCAAGGCCAAAGCAATCATGGCGGTCGATAAGGATCACCCCGGCTTGCGTCAGGAAATGATTCGCGAAGCCAACCGCCGCTAAACCGTCCACCACATCATCACATCACCACCCGAGGAACAAAAAATGTCCACAGCCGAAATCGAAACCGAATACGACCCCGCTGCCGAAGTGGCGGCCGATCACGCCGAGAAGGTCGCAGACGCCGATGCACTATTGATGAAGATCGCAAGCCAGGGCCGGCGTGCGAGTTACGCGGAGTCGGTTTTCTTTAGCCGCGAACTAGGCTGGAACGACCGAAAGATCAACGACGAGATCCGCAGGGCCGGAAACGTCTTGCGGTTGAAGGCAATCGCAGGAACGGCCGACGACCGCCAGGCCGCCGCCAAAGAGGCCGCGACCGCTGCCGATGTTCTCGCCAAGGAGGCCCCCAAACTTGAAGCCAAGATTGACGAGTTACAGAGCAAGCTGTCGGGGCTGGAACGTGACGAGCGACTAGCCGCCAAGCGATGCGAGCAACAGGCCGAAGCCGTTGCTCAACTCCGTGGGCTGACCCCCGAGCATGTTCGTGAGTCGGTTCGCCAGGCGGTCAGCCTGATCGATTCGACGATCGGCCGGGCAATCCTTGACGGCGAGATCCGGCACACCGAATTGTCTTGCTGTCTGGACCCGTCGCGATACAGCGGGCAGCGAGATCCGCAGGCCGAGTACATCGAAACGCTCGGCCGAAGTTTTCCCGAAGCCGTCACGGTTGGCCAAGTTGGGCGATACATCAAGCGTTCGTTGTCGCCACAGTGGCCAGCGATTCGCGAAGCGGCCGAAATCGAGTTGGCCGAATTGACGACCAAGTTGGTCGAGTTGCGATCGCAGCACGCGGAAGCAATCGCCGCTGCCGAATTGCCGTTGTCGTTTTACTGTTAGGCGTTTGCCCGTCGCGCCTGGTCCTACCGTGAGTTGCTGACGCGTCAACGACGGGTTGAGGCGTCGGATTGTAACGGCAACGGACGATCGATCCTGAAACGGATTGAGGGCCGCGACACCCCCGCGACGGTTTATCGCCGTCGCGGGTTTTCCATTTCATCGATGCGAGGATGAGCGAGTTGACCGACACCGAAAGCCAATGGCCTCCAGATCCGACACCGGCAGAGATCGCGGAGCGGTCGGCCGAAGTCAGGGCGCGTTGGTCGGATGACGAGCACATCCGTCGTCAGCGAATCACGCCGCCGTCGCCGCGGGGCGGTCAGGATGCGGAACGGATGGCACGGGGCCGTCTTGCGGATCGCAAGCTAGCGAATCGAGAAGCAAAGGCAGGGAGCGAAAAATGATTCTAAGACTTTGGATTGTCATCACTGACGACCCGCGTAGCCAAACTGTCGTTACCGCGATCAGGCATCGGCTAACCACTGGGATCGTCGGCAAGGTACGCGGCTGGTGGATTGCGAGGTCAGCACCCACAGGGTCACAACGCGACCTGATCGCGATTCTCCGAGCGATAAACGATCGACTAGATGCGGAAGCCGAAGCGGAGACGGCAGCGTCAGCGGAGACGGCAGCGGACGATCCCGCTGCCGATAGTCACTGACCCAACCGAGTGCTGCAGCGTCTCGTTACACGGCCGCCGGTTGCATGATGCGACCGTGCGGCCGCTTGTCATTTTGGGCTGAGCAGATCCGCTGCTGGTGCCGGTCCGTCAGGCGATACCGGACAAGTTTTGCGGGTGTCGCGACACCAACGCGGGAAAACTTTTGCTGTTTTTTTCCGTGTTTATCCGTGCTTGATTGCCGTACGCCGCTACCCGCCGAAACGCTGTTTTTTCTATAAAGAAGTTGGCACAAATTGGCGTTTTACGATTGCCTAGGTGGCGCAGGCCAGCAGGGCGG
>DNWZ01000670.1:0-132 GCA_003506095.1 Planctomycetaceae bacterium
ACCTCAACGAGGTTTTGGCTTCCTTCGTTCAAGACACCCGCACCGTCCAGGATGGCTTGTTCAATGACGAGCTTCCACCACAGGAAACAACGCAGCAGCGAATGGGGAAGATCATTCGCGACAAGTACCCCG
>DNWZ01000670.1:143-6540 GCA_003506095.1 Planctomycetaceae bacterium
GGCAGTGGTGCAACTTCGAACACGGCGCTGATCGACGGGATTCGCCGCTATGTAACCGATGTGCGAGATTTGAACGTCGATTTAATCGATTCGATCAATCCCTTCGGCGAGGCGTACAACATTCTTGCCAAGACGATGAACGAAGAGCGACTGCGTCAGGTTCAGTCAGCGATCGCTGGCCGGCGAGTTCAACTCACCCCCGAAGAGGCTCGCGATCTGGCAAAGCGGGCCTTGAAGTTCAAGAACGAACGCGGACGCTTGCCTTCGATCACCAGCCAAGATGCGTGGGAGCGGCGCATGGCAGAGGGCATCGCGTTCCTGGCGCGAATGAAGCAGGAGAAGTCCAGTGGGTAAGAAGAAGACGAAGGAAGCGGCATTCACGGATGACGATGATGCGCTTTTGGCTGAGCTTGGTGTTGAGACCGAAATCAAGCAGGATCAGACCTACACGGCCAAGCAAGAGCGGATCATCGCGGGGTTCGAAGATATTCAGCGGTTCTATCGAGAGCACGAACGGCTTCCTCAGCACGGTGAAGGCCGAGATATCTTCGAACGCTTGTATGCAGTTCGGCTAGACCGAATTCGCGGCAATGCCGAGTGCTTGGATCTACTAAGGCCTATGGATGTTGACGGAATACTGACAGATCGCGTCAGTGAGCCATCCGAAGAGTGCGAGCTGGACAGCGACGATGAACTCTTGGAGGCACTCGGCGTTAGCCCTTCAGAAGATGATATCACGACGATGAAGCACGTTCGTTCGGCGACCGAGCGCAATGCCGAGCGAAACGTCCCTGAAGAAGTTGCCCAGCGTAAGCCGTGCGAAGACTTTGATGCTTTTCGGCTGGACTTCGAAGCCGTTCAGGCCGATCTTGAAACCGGCCGTCAATCGACCGAGTTGTTCAAGACCAGCAGTCGATCTCAGATACGGAAGGGCGACTGGTTCATCGTCGACGGCCAGAAGGCGCTGGTTGCAGAAGCAGGTGAGTGGTTCACCCCTGAGCACGGCGAACGAGATCGACGCCTACGAGTCATCTTTGACAACGGTACCGAGTCAGACCTATTGCTTCGTTCATTGCGACGAGCGCTGAACAAAGACGAAAACAGCCGACGAATCGTACCTCAACAACCCGAGACTGAAGAAGACTTCAGCGACCTAGGCCCACTCTTCTCCAATGTCATGGAAGACGGCGACTGCGAGTCTGGTGCGATCTACGTGGCACGAAGTCTCTCAGATAATCCATTCGTGAAAGAGAACCGCGAACTGCTACACAAGATCGGGCTCACCAGCGGCGATCCCGAGAAGCGAGTGTCCAACGCCAGAAAGGAAACGACGTATCTCTTCGCCGCGGTAGAGTTGGTAGCGGTCTATCGATTAGCGAACATCAACTGCAAGGCGTTTGAATCCCTGCTTCACAAGTTCCTCGCACGCGCTCGCATCGACTTAGCGTTAGCGGATCGATTCGGCGGCAAAGTGCAACCTCGGGAGTGGTTCCTTGTTCCACTGCCGGTGATCGAAGAGGTGGTCGAGCGGATTAAGGATGGGTCAATCAGTGACTATGTGTTTGATGTTGAAATAGCGAGCATGAAGCGACGAGGTAAATAGATGCAAAACGGAACATTTATCCGCGTCTTTATCGCTAGCCCAGGTGATGTGTATCAAGAACGCGACGAAGCGTGTCGCGTAATCCACAACTGGAATGCGGCCCATTCAGTGTCTCGGTCAGTTTTAATCGAGCCGGTCCGCGTCGAGACGCATTCCCACGCACTGCAAGGCGGGCACCCTCAAGACCTCATCAACAGTCAGCTTCTCGATCGATGCGACTTGCTCGTCGCAATCCTATGGTCGAGGCTCGGAACTCCGACGAATTCAGATCTATCTGGAACTGTCCAAGAAATCAGGGAGTTCTCCGAACGGAAGGGGCCTGAAAGAGTCTTGATTTTCTTTTGCGATCGGGCGTTGCCAAACAGCTCAGACTTATCCCAGGTTCAGGCAGTCCGCGATTTCAAAGACTCAATTAAAAGCAACGGGTTGTACGCTCCCTATACCGAAGTTGCCGAGTTCGGATCATCGTTTCGTCATCAGTTAGATCTAGCATTGAATCGAATTCTCGAAGGTGACGAATTCATCGCGGTTGCTGATCAGTCTCAAAGAGTTGAAGTTGTTTTCACTCCGGAGGCAAATACGATTCTCGCAGCCGCGACAATGGCCGCGCGCCCTTCAGTGACATTGAACAGTAGTTTGCGGAGGGGCTATGTGCTCTCTGCTGGCGGAAAATGTTTAAACAGTCCCGGAGATGAAAGATCCGAAGCCAGATGGGAGAGTGGACTCGAACAGTTGGAGAGTTGCAGTTTTGTAAAAGACGCGAGTCACAAGGGCGAGGTATTCCGGTTGACCAAAGAAGGATTCGAAGCGGCAGATCGACTTTGGTATGTGCTGATACTTCGGCGAATTGAATCAATACAATCACAGGAACCTTCCTACGTCAATTATGCTGACATCATCAACGAGCCGTTCTTTGGGCAGAAGATAAGTGACTCGTTCTTGCGCGAAAAGCTTCAGTCGATGGCCTCTATGGAACAGCTCGAAATAGTCCCCGTGGACGGTGGTATCGGGGCCGCAAGTCTGAATGACGTTAGTCGCAAGTCATTGCGCGAGCACAGTTTCTTGGAGTTCGCTGAGCCTGAAGGCGATGATGACTAGTTAACGCAAGGATTAAGAAATGAGTGAGCATGTATTTGGTGGAGAATGGACTCGCGAAAAGCTCGAGCGTGTCAGCAAGTACCTACAGGCATACACGACAATTTTCCATGCTAACGAGCGAGCGAGATACTTCACGACATATTTCGTTGATGCATTTGCAGGGACTGGGGATCGGATGGACTCAAATATCCCCGAGCTCACTTCAACTCCACTGCTTGATGTCGAATCGGATCCTGAGTTCATCGAACTTCAAAAGGGGAGTTCAAAAATCGCACTCGAAGTCGAACCCGGATTCGATCGTTATCTTTTCATTGAGCATAGCAAGAAACGCGTTGCTGAACTGGAAAAGCTGAAGGCTCTTTATCCTGGTCGCGCAACCAGTGTGCTGATCAAACATGGTGATGCCAATACCGTTTTAACAAACTGGTGCGTACAAACCAACTGGCAAAGACATCGTGCCGTAGTATTCCTTGATCCATACGGAATGCAAGTTAATTGGTCAACGATCGAGGCAATTGCGGCAACGAAGGCCATTGATTTGTGGATGCTTTTTCCGATCGGCCAAGCCGTGAACCGATTGCTCATCAATCGAAAGCTACCGCCTGAAGGTTGGGCGAATGCACTAACGCGAACATTTGGCGAAGATACGTGGCGTCAACGGTTCTACAAGAAGTCCGTTCAGCAGTCACTGTTTGGTGAAGAGGAGCATGAGACGAAGGTAGCGGACTTCGCAGATATCCAAGCGTACTTCCTAGAGCGATTGGGCTCGGTTTTCGAAAGTGTAGCCAAGAACCCTTTGCTGCTATGCAATTCTCGAGGCACGCCGATTTACCTGCTTTGTTTTGCGGCCGGTAATGAGAAGGGCGCGCCGACAGCTGTCCGAATGGCGCAAGACATTCTTCGCCCCTAGGCGATTGCTGCGACCGTCGAACGAGTGTCCCGCGGCAGCTTTAAGCCTGCCTCTAATTCTCGACGGAGTGTCAACGGTGGGATTGGCTGACGATTCACATTCGGATGCTCATCGTAGGTTCTGCCATCCAATTCGCGACCATATCGAGCCTTCCTTACGCCTCCCCACTGCTTGAAAAAGAATGGGACATTCTGTTTCGCGCACTGTTCTCGGATCGAGGTGACCCACTCCACTTGCATCGGCCTAGCTCCGTTGCCGCTCTCTCCACCGACAATTACCCACTGCATGCCTTTCAAATTGAGTTTGCCCAAGTCTTCAAGGAGCGGCTCAATCGAAAGGAAATTCATCTTTGCTTTTGCATCACGCAATTGCTGAATTCTCGGTACACCTGACTTCTTGTTCTCGACGCTTGTTCCCCACCATATATGTTCCAAGTTTGCTGCGAATCTCAACTTGGTTTGAAGAAGATCTCGCAAACGATCGGCCCGCTTTGTTAACACCTGGTAAATGTGCCAGTTCGCCGTTATCATCACTTTGGCAACTTGAACGATGTAGTCGTCTGGGACATCTTCGTGGAACAAGTCGCTCATTGAGTTAACGAAAACCATTTGCGGTTTCGTCCATTGAAACGGCTCTGGCAATTTGTGTGGAACTAGACGAAGGTCGAATCCGAACTCAAACGGATTGCCTGGGACGCCGCGAAACCGCTCTGCAAACGTTTCTGCATAACAGTGCTTACAGCCGGCACTGATCTTTGTGCAACCACGAACAGGGTTCCAGGTCGTGTCCGTCCACTCGATTTTGGAATTTACACTCATTTTCACTTTCCTCGCAATTTCATTTGCTTCGCGACTCGCTGCACGATGAATACAGTGTTTGCATCGCCTTGACAAGTTTGGTCACACCGGCCTCAAAACCGCAAATGCTAGCAATGCGGCGATCAGCGTTGCTAACTTTGGTCTGCTTTCCAGAGGTGGCGTTGCGAATGCCAATTTGTTGTTTGGGCGATCTTTCGTACCGATTGTTCAGTTGGAATTGCGGAAACAGTCGCAAATTGCGGCAAAAACAATATTTTCTCCTGAATATCCGGAGCAAGCAAATTCAGATCCATAATCTGCGTCAGCCGAGCTCGACTCACATGCCCAACTCGTGCCAGCTCAGCTTGATCCGACACCTGTCCCGTTTTGATCAAGTGGTCCAGGCGGATCGCAAGGGCCATCATTTTGGTGATGCGTGGCAACCGTGCAGGCACCGCTACCTCTTGTATATTGCTTGCCTCACTTATCTTCTTGGCTGAACGCTTGCTCGTTTTGAAGTCCAGCTTGTGTCTGGCTGTTAGCATGATGCGGCTTCCTCTCTACTTTGCTGTTCCTGGCTGAACATTCTGATGCCAAGCGGGTGATAGGTGATCGACAGCTCTTTGGCGTGGCCGTCGTAGTGAATGGTCTCGACGATCTGGTTGATCGCCTTGGCTCGCTCCGCTGGCGTGAACGCTTTCCAGACCTCCTCGAATCGACCGAGTGCATCGCGGACGTCGGAGTCGCTGATTTCCAGGCTCGAAACCGCTGCCATTTCGTCGACAACTTCGGCTAGGCATCGTTCCTGCTCGCGAATCTGGTCTTGGATGTCGGCATATTGCGAATCGGTCGCCCCAGCGGCAATCGCTTGGTTCAGGCGTTCGTAGTCGCCCAGAATTGCCCGCTCTATCGCGTTCTTTTCCTTCTTGAGGCGTTCGACGCTGGTCTGGGTTTGGATACGTGTCTGGGCCAACGTGTCGCGAATCACGCTTGGATCCTGGCCGACCAGCCGGATTTGGTCGACCACAAAATCCTCGATCTCAGCGGCCGGCAGCGATGGCGAAGGACAATTCGACCATCCCTGTTTCTGGGCCCGGTGGCAAACGTAGTAGCGATAAAGCTTCGAGACCTTTTTCGTGTACGTGTGGCTCATTCCGCAGTCGCACGCGGCGCAACGTAGCATGCCCTGAAGCAACGCGTTGTGCTTGCAGCGGTTCATGTCCTTCTTGGCTCTGCTGTTTTGCTCAAGCAATTCCTGCACCCGGTCGAATACGTCTTGCGTGACGATCGCTTCCTGCATGCCCGGAAGCAGTTGGCCATCGAATTCGATATTGCCGGTGTAGGTTGGATTGGTGAGCACAGCTGTGACCTTGTTCTTGTTGAACTCGCTGCCGCCGATCTCCGCACCTTTCTTGGTGGTCCACTCTTTCATTCGCCAGCCGCGCTCGTTGAGAACCTTGGCGACCTGCAGCGTCGATTTCAGATTCAGGTACAGATCAAAAATCTCTCGGACCCGTCGCGCTTCAAGTGGATCAACGACCAATTTGGTTTTTACCACGTCGTAGCCAAGAATCGGTTTGCCACCGACCCAACGCCCCTTGCGCCGCGCCGCCCGCATTTTGTCACGAGTTCGTTCGCTGATCATGTCGCGTTCGAATTGGGCAAACGACAGCAGAACGTTCAGCGTCAGACGCCCCATCGACGAGGCCGTGTTGAACGATTGTGTCACGCTGACGAACGTAACTTGCCGTCGATCAAAGATTTCGATGATCCTGGCGAAATCGAGCAGGCTGCGACTGAGACGGTCGACCTTGTAAACGACCACACAGTCTATCTTGCCGGCCTCGATGTCAGCCAGCAATCGTCGCAGCCCAGGGCGTTCCATGTTCGCGCCCGTAAAACCTCCGTCATCGTACTTGGTGTCGATGCATTCCCACCCTTCGTGCCGTTGGCTTTTGATGTAGAGCTCGCCGGCTTCACGTTGGGCAT
>DNWZ01000009.1 GCA_003506095.1 Planctomycetaceae bacterium
CAGGTCTATCCCGAAATTGTGCGGTCAGCGCCCGCGCAATTCCAAGCCCTTATGGAGCAGCGACTTACGACCGATAGCTCAATTGTGCGGTCACTGACCGCACAATTGGATGGCGGTCTGATTCAGCAGTTGTCGTACACTCATATCGAGCTACTTGTTCCACTCGAAAGCGAGCAAAAACGATCCTTTTATCAAGCTCAATGCATCGCTGGCAGTTGGTCAGTTCGGCAACTGAAACGTCAGATCAACAGCCTGTTGTACGAACGCAGTCAGCTATCGACCGATCAGCAGGAACTGGCCAAAAACACGGCACAGTCCAATGCCGCAGTTGCCACTCAGTCCGCGAGCGGAGAGTTTCAGATTCGCGACCCCTATGTGTTTGAGTTTCTGGGATTGCGTCCGCGTGAGGTCATGAGTGAGTCCCATTTGGAGAATGAGCTGCTAGACAAGCTTCAGGAATTCCTGATGGAGCTTGGGCAAGGCTTCTGCTTCGAGGCGCGACAGCGCCGCGTGCTCATCGGAGATACCTACTACTTCATCGACTTGGTCTTTTACCATCGCATCTTGAAGTGCCATGTGCTGGTCGATCTCAAGCTGGATGAATTCACGCATGAGCACATTGGGCAATTAAATACGTATGTAAGTTGGTACGACCGGAACGTTCGTTGCGAAACCGATAATCCACCGATCGGAATTTTGCTTTGCACTGATCGGGATCATGCATTGGTTGAATATGCGCTTGCTGGCATGGACAACCAACTGTTTGTCTCGCCACCCTCCAACACCGAGCGTTTCGACGCGAACTATGATGGTGGAGCTACGAACGAGAGAACCTGCGGATCGGCACAGGCCGAAATCCGCTTTCACGGCATACAATCAGCAGCCATAATGGATGCGACCCAGTTACGCGATTTTCGAGGTGCTCTCATGGATACCATTCGAACAACCGTCCAAGATGGGCATATCGACGTTCACGTTGCCGCCGACTTACCAGACGGCACAGAGGTTGAAATTCGGATTGTCCCGGCATCAGCGGATTACAAACCGGGTGACGGAGTCCAGGATGAAACTCCCGAAGAAATCGAAGCATCGATTGAACGGTTGATGTTCATCGAGCCCTTGAGTTTTTCTCCTGAAGACCAGGCCGCGTGGGATGCTGGTTACGAACTCGAATTTCCCGCAGCGTTTCGCCGATCACGGCGTGACGGAAAACCGCGAGGCATCGTCAAACTGCGTCAGGAGATAGATCATGATTAGAAACGAACAAGAATACCGCGAAGCCGTCGCAAGATTGGCGGCTGAGAAAAAGCGTTTTGATGAACACCGCCAGCGATTGATCGACGATGGCGTCAAAGCCGCTGGTGTCGAGCGAGTAATGGCCCCGTTGATTTCGTTCCATGAACAACTTCGCGAGGAAGTCGAGCATTACGAGAATTTGAAACGAAGAAAGTTTCCCAATTTGCAAAATCTTAAGGGGCTCGGCGTTTTGCTGGTCTCGTTGCGAATCGCCAGCGGCATGTCACAACGAGAGCTTGCAGCGAAACTGGAAGTGCACGAATCGCAAGTCTCC
The DNA here is from genome assembly GCA_003506095.1 of Planctomycetaceae bacterium. Classification (GTDB taxonomy): domain Bacteria; phylum Planctomycetota; class Planctomycetia; order Pirellulales; family Pirellulaceae; genus UBA6163. The sequence continues at coordinate 1,571 of DNWZ01000009.1, forward strand.
CGCGACGAGCGTAACGAGTACCATGGAGTTACGGTCGACCGGGCGATCAAGATTTTGGACGCGCTGGGTTTAAAGCTCCAAACCAGTGTGGTCGAAGCGCCACTTGGGACAGAAGCCCGCGATCTTCAAAATATTTAAAGCCCCGGTAGAACGCCAACCAATGTCGCAATTTCAATTTCTATCGGCAGAATGGAAAGATCTTTGTGAGGCTGCGACCAAGGCCGAGTCAACCGCGATCCCTGATCCACGGACGTCTTGCTTTTGCTCGCGGCGGGCTTTGGAATTGGCGGTCGCTTGGGCTTACAAGTTCGATCGTGCTTTGAAGTTGCCCTACCAAGACAACATCTCGGCACTGATCCACGAACCGACGTTCAAACACACGGCGGGCGAAGCGGTCTTCAACAAGGCCAAGGTGATCGTGGCACTGGGCAATCGAGCGGTTCACTCCAGTCGTGAAATCCCGCAGGCCGATTCGGTACAAACGGTTAAGGAACTGTTCCACTTCTGCTACTGGTTCGCCCGTCTGTACGCTCGCCGGAATCGCCCCGATGCCCTGTTGGAGTTTGACGCATCGGTGCTGCCGATAACGACGATTCCGAAACAGACGCTCGACCAACTGAAGCGACTCGAAATACAACTTGCCGAAAAGGACGAAAAGCTGTCGGCCGTTTTGGCTGATAAGAAAAGCCTGGACGCCGAAATCGAGCGGTTGCGCAAGGAAGTCGCACAGGCGAAGCAGGCGGCGAATAAGCTGCCCGACGCCCACAATTACAACGAAGCCGAAACCCGCGACTACTTCATCGATTTGCTGCTTAAGGAAGCCGGATGGCCATTGGATCAAAGGCGTGATCGCGAGTTTCCCGTGACCGGAATGCCGACAGCGAACGGGCAAGGATTTGTCGATTACGTTCTCTGGGGCGACGATGGCAAACCGTTGGGGCTGGTCGAAGCGAAACGGACCAAGCGAAGCCCGCGAGATGGCGAGCACCAGGCAAAGCTGTATGCGGATTGCTTGGAATCAATGTATGGTCAACGGCCGATCCTGTTCTTCAGCAATGGTTATAGACCGAGTCGAATTGCATCTGACCGTATTCCTCGAAAATCATGCTTCCATCTTGCTGGCGACGTTTCCTTGCCGACCTGTAGCCAGGATTCAGTGTAAACACATGGTCGGGATCACGCAGGCACAATGACACGGGCAGGCGGCGTTCGAGGTTAGTCTTATCCAGGCACTTGCAGCGAAAATAGTTCACCTTCATATCATGAAACTTTTGTAATCTAGGTCTCGCTTGGTCATATCGCCCTAGCACTTCGGATGGACCGTTAGGGTTTGGAGTTGTCACGGTTCATTTTCCAATTAAAATATTTTAAAAAACTGAGTATGCTTTTCAGAAGCAGTTAAAGACCCAACAAGAGAATTCAAACTGCCGAAAGCAGTTGCTCACGATCTAGGTCGGAGCGGACGCCAAGGATAGCGTTCCAGTTTTAAGAAAGGTTTTGTGCGGTTTGGCGTTAGTGTTTTAGTAGTCGCAAGAAAGATATACGTTATCAGATCGTCGATCAAGCAAGATAAAAGGTTTCTCCAAGGAATTGAGCCAGAAAACGTTCGCTCTTTAGCATGGCGTTGAGGTCCTACACACCCTACACACTTATGGCTCTTCCCAGAACCTCAAGGTCTTGGTCTTTTTAATTACTACTTTTAAATCCGTAAGATAAAAAAGAAGAAGACAAAAGCTCACTAGAAAGCCTGAAAGCGAATGGGTGATTGTGTTTAAAAGCTCTTGTTTTTAAAAGCTTTTCAGAAGTGGACCGCCAATCCGCTTTAAGATGGAGACGATATGCAATCAGACA